>CALGAK010000087.1 GCA_937954085.1 uncultured Bacteroidota bacterium | reverse complement strand
ATGCTATTCTTCATATTATCTTAAACTTTATCTTTCGGGAGAGTTTTATCATTGCACACTCAAACGGGGATAAAGTTTATGACTACAATTTTTTTCAGGAGGTTACTCCTGGCTGTGCTATTCATGCACGGCCTTTTATCAGCTTTCGGACAAGCTCCTGCTGGTTATTACTCATCGGCAGGAAGCCTTACCGGCACAGCCTTGCAACAAGCATTGCACGATATTATCGACGACCACACGGTGAAAACCTATACCTATCTGTGGACCGCCTTTGGCAGCACCGACGTGGTAAATGGGACAAGCACCATCATTGATCGGTACAGCGATGTTCCCAACGGCACACCACCCTACACCTACACTTGGAGTACAGATCAGTGTAGCACTACGCCGGGGTTCGAAGGTTCGTGTTACAATCGGGAGCATAGCTTTCCGAAATCGTGGTTTGGAGGAGAGGTATCGCCCATGTACACCGATTTGCATCATTTAATTCCGAGCGACAGTTATGTGAATACCATGCGGAATAATTATCCGTATGGAGAAGTAAGTGTAGCTGATTGGACTTCGCAAAACGGCAGTAAACGAGGTACTTGCACCTATCCAGGTTACACTGGCGTAGCTTTCGAGCCAATTGATGCTTACAAAGGTGATTTGGCCCGGATTTATTTTTACATGGCCGTGCGCTACTATGGCGAAGACGGTAGTTGGCCCGGAAGCGCCATGGTGGAGGGGGCACAATTGCGTCCGTGGGCTCTGAATATGCTCTTGGAATGGCATGCAGCCGACCCGGTGGATGCGGTTGAACAAGCACGGAACAATGCGGTGTATGCCATTCAGGGAAATCGGAATCCGTTTATCGACGATCCCGATTATGCGGCGGCTATTTGGCAGGAAGGTATTTTGCCGGAGCCTAGCAATCATGCGAGTTCCTTATCGGCTAGTACCATTACTTTAAACTGGACCGATGCCACGGGCGAAACCTTGCCCGACGGGTATTTAGTGAATATGAGTGCGGTAAGCTTTGAAGACATTGCTGCACCAATCGACGGGACCGATGAACTTACTAACGCTGTGCGACAAAAAGTTTTTTATGGAGCCCAGACCTGTACGTTTGGCGGCTTAACTCCCGGACAAACGTATTTCTTCAGGCTGTATCCGTACACCGGCACCGGGAACAACATCGATTACAAAACCGATGGAAATCCGCTGCAGATAAGCCTCCAGGCGAATTAAACTTTTGGTAACACGATGTTTACCATCAGGCTATACAGCAAGCTTAGTTTTAACCTCGAGAATTGCACACACGAGAAGAAATGCTTAATAGAAATAATTACCCAAGCTATCCGCTTTGGGCTTCTTTTAGTTCATCAGTATTTGATGAGTATTCAAGGAGCTTGGTTTTCTGCGTTTCTCCGGTTGGTGCAAGAAGAAGTTCTAAAACACGAACTTACCTATCCCACTCTAAAAACAGAAATCGAGAAACCACAAAACCAAAAAACATGAAACATTTTTTCTTACGATTATCAGGATTAATCCTGGCCTTATTCATTGGAATGGGCGTCGGGCAGGGACAGATTTTGACCGAGGATTTTACCAACTCAAATGCCACCAGTAGTTATGCTACTAGTTCTTTCGTTGGAAATAATTCTATTACCTGGAACTATATAGCCTCAAGGGATGAGAATGGGGATGCTAACAATTCGGGAATAAACGGGAATGCCTTAATGTTAAGAAGATCATCAGATAACAGCAAAGTATACTCCAACAGTATTCCAGGGGGAATAGGAAATTTCTCAGTTAAATTATACAAAGGATTCACCGGAGGGGGAAATCGGCAAGTAGAACTATTTATAAACGGAATCTCAAAAGGCACTTCAACTCCATTTGATGATTACGATGAACATATTTTTGAGGTAAACACTATCAATATCTCTGGAGATGTTGTTATCGAAATTAGAAACATCACATCAAAACAAGTAATTGTGGATGATATCACATGGACAGGTTATTCTGCGACGGCAAACAATCCTCCCTCCATCACCAACATCACCCAAGACCCATCGGCCGACGTTACCCCTAACAATACCGTGAGTGTTTCGGCCGATGTGACTGATAGCGATGGAACGATAAGTTCGGTTAGTTTGAATTGGGGAACTTCGAGTGGGAATTTAGGAACCACAATTGCTATGTCGAACGGAGGAAGTGGCGACTCCTTTACGACCAATACCGATATCCCAGCTCAAGTCAACGGAACAACCGTCTATTATGCCATTACCGCCAGCGATAACGATGGAGACGAAACGACCAGTGCGGAGCAATCGTATCAAGTAGCCATTATCAATCCTTCGAACTTTGCAGCTACGACTGAATCGACTACTTCGATTTCACTAGGTTGGACATTGAATCCTTCCTCAGATAATGTAATGATAGCCAGAAGTTCTTCGGATTCCTTTGGCACTCCAAGCGATGGAACCGGCTATAGTGCAAGCGATGCGCTTGGCGATGCTACCGTTATTTACGTTGGGAATAGCACCTCTTTTCCAGACAATAGCTTAGCGGCTGCCACCACCTACTACTACAAAGCTTGGTCGGTTACGGGAAGCAATGGGTACTCGGAAGGGACCACCAGTGTTTCGGCTACTACTTTCAGCCCAGAACCCAGCAACCACCCTACCGGTTTAAGCGCTACTACCAATACCTCTTCAAGCATCACGCTTAGCTGGACCGACGCCACTGCAGGTTCGGGCGAACAACTTCCGCAAGCTTACCTCGTGAAAGCAGCAGCCGGAAGTGCTCCTTCCGCTCCGGCAGATGGAACAGCCGAAGCTGATGCCGATCTAGTGAAAAACGTAGTGCACGGAAGTCAAACCGTTACCTTCACTAACCTAACGCCTGAAACCGAATACCAGTTTAAGATCTGGCCATACACCAATTCCGGCTCCGGCATAAACTACAAAACCGATGGAAGCGTTCCAACGGTAACGGCCACCACCGGAGCTACAGCCGATGACCCGACAGTAATCGACTTGGACAATGATGCAAACTGGACTCAAGGTGCAGATGGTTTTACATCTTATTCAAACCATTCTTATGCTGAAGGGGAATTCAGTATGGTTGGGGCTTCAATCATTCGGGATGGAACTAGCGATCAAGATGGATTCCCAAGTGCACTTGGCACCTATTCCATCCGGTTGCAAAATAATTCCTCAGCCAGTGTAGTTTTCACGATAGCCTCCGGTGGAGTAAACTCCTGGTCGATTAAAGTGCGTCGATGGGATGGAAGCCCAATGCCCGATTACAGCGTTGAATTCTCTACCGATAATGGAATTAATTACACTTCGGCACCGAATATCGATGGGACGCTGCTCACGAACAGCGATTGGAAACTATATTCCCACACGATTGAAAGCTCTAACGAAAACATCAAGATTCGGATTAGCAACACCGGCAGCACCGAACGAATAATGATCGATGATTTTAGCTTCACCGGTTTTACCGGGGGCAGTGGTCCCGATCCGGAACCTACCAACCACGTTACCGGTTTTACTGCCAATGTGGTTACGTTTAGTCAAATAGACCTCAGCTGGACCGACGCCACAGCCGGCTCTCAAACTCCGGCCGGATACCTGGTTAAAGCCAATGCAGGATCAAGCCCAAGCGCACCAAGCGATGGAACCATGCCCGATGCGGGTGCCCTCGTTCAATATGTGAATCCGGGTGTCGAATCGGCATCCTTTACCGATTTGAATGAAAGCACCAGCTATTCCTTCAGCATTTGGCCATACACCAATACCGGAAGCGATATCGATTTCAAAACCGATGGTAGTGTTCCAACAGCAACGGCCACCACTCCGGCAGCACCTCCTCAACCTATTGTCTGGATCAATGAATTTCATTACGATAATGCCGGTAATGATAGCAATGAATTTATTGAGGTTGTGCTAAAAAATGCGGGCGATTACAACCTAGCCGATATAAGTATAATTAGGTATAATGGTGGAGATAATGAGTCTTATGGTACAACCACTCTCGATGAATTTGTCTTGGGAAGTGCTATCGGTGACTTTTCTATCTATTCTATTACATACTCCTCAAATGGAATTCAAAATGGAGATCCCGATGGTTTTGCAATTGCTTATGACGGTACTCTTATAAGTGGTCAGTTCATAAGCTACGGTGGCACTTTTACAGGCGTTGGCGGTGTAGCCGATGGAGTAACTTCGACCGATATTGGGATTACACAGAGTAGTGTCAACACTCCTGCAAATTCGTCGCTGCAGCTTACAGGAGTTGGGCTGGTTTACGACGACTTTTATTGGATTGCCACCGATGGAAGCAACACCAAAGGAGCAATCAACAGCGACCAACTATTTGCAAGCGTACCGGCATCGACCAGCTACACCGGGAATAGTCAAGCAAACGGAAATAGTTGGCTCGCCGCGTCGAACTGGAACAATGGAATCCCCGGTAAAAACTCCGAAGCAATTCTCCCTCCCGGATTATCAAACTATCCCAGTTTAAGCAATCCACGTAGGGTTAAGAAAATTACCCTGGAATCGGGAGCAACCATCGTCGGTGCTGATAAGCTTTCGGTTGCTGAAACGGCCAAAGTCAAACGAGAAATCTCCGGTTACGACGGACAAGGATCGGGAGCAGGCTGGCACCTCATTGCAACGCCCTTGTCGGCAGTCGATGTTGCTACCTCCGATTTTGTTTCGGGCACCTACGATTTATATCGCTACGATGAATCGACCAACTCGTGGATCAATCAGAAAGTGGCGGGTAACTCGGCTCAATTCGATGATTTTGTTCCGGGAATCGGCTACCTCTACGCTACACAAACCACCGCTACCCGAAACTTCGAATCCACTGGTTTTAATACAGCTGATGTAAGCTTTACGAATTTAAGCTTAACCAACGGAGCGGGCGGTGGCTGGCACCTGCTAGGCAATCCATTCCCCGCAAACCTGAACTTCGGAACAGGATGGACTCTAACGAATGTAAATGGAACCGGACAAGTACTTAAAACCGATGGAACCGGCTATAAAACCATCAGCAATGGCGATGTAATTGCTTCGAATCAAGGATTCTGGATTCAGGTGTCCGATGCAACTAATTCCATCACCATCCCGGCTAGTGCTGCTACGCATAGTTCCGCTCCTTTCAGCGCGAAATCGGGAATAGCCGATTTGAAATGCTACCTGCATTTGGATGCAAACCGCAAAGTGGAAACCCGCATCCAAATTCGTCCGGATGCGACCGACGGATTCGATTGGGCCTTCGATGCCAACTACCTGCCACCCATGAGCGCCGATATGCCCCGCATGTACACCACCATTGCAGGAAAAGAAGCTGCCTTGAATGCCTTCCACCTGGATTCGGCCTACTCGCTGCCCTTAGCAGTCGATGTGACCGAAGAATGCACTTACCCATTTGAAATCAACGGATTGGAAAGCCTTCCCGAAGCAACAAAGGTCTACTTAATCGATCACCTTACCCAAGAAACACATCTGCTAAACGAGTCGCCAAACCTTGTGTTAAGCTATTCGCCAAATGATGGTCAGGAGCGGTTTGAACTCCAATTCGTGCTTGGCAGCTTGAGTATGGAGATAGCAACGAACGAATCCAACTTCTCGGCCTACAGTTCGGGAAAACTCTTGGTGGTAAATAATCCATTTCAGGAAAACAATCCCATTCGAATGGAGATTTATTCCCTCACCGGGCAACTACTTCACTTAGATGAATCCTATTTTACAGGGGAGAAACAAGTTCCTTTGAGCTTATCAACCGGATTCTATCTCTTGAAAATGTCCGACGGACAGCATTCCCTCAATCAATCGTTCTTCATCCGTTAAAACCTCGTAAGCCATGAAAAATATTCTTATCGCATTCATTTTGTTTCTCTTTCTAACTACTATGAGTCAGGCGCAACCGCTTCCGCCCGACGAATTCAATTCCAGCACCGACGAAGCGCCTGCCGGCGGAGGAGCTCCTGTTGGCGAAGGAACGGCCCTCCTAGTCGCCTTAGGAAGCCTCTATGCTGTAAAGAAAAAACGAAGTATCGAAAAACTCTAATAGTTGAAAGGTCCGGGAATGTAAATTCGCCGGACCTTTTTTTTAGGACACCTGCTTCGTTTTTAACCAACTACTATGACTCTTACTCTGGGTAAGCTTCATTTAACAATGGAAGCATGTATCATTCAGACTAAGGGTTTAAGAACTGATTGAGGAAAGTCTGTTTCTCTTCTACATACAAGGCATAATTCCCAGAAAGAGGAATTAAATGACTCGTATTTTGAAGCATTACCAGCTTTGCTTTAGGGATTTTATTGGCTGCAAGTCGAGCATGGTTAGCCGGTACGTCGCTGTCGTTCTCCCCATGAAAGATGATGGTAGGAACCTGAATTAATTCCAATTCGAACAAATTATCGAGGTCCTCGCAAATTTTGATATCCAGATCTAGCCCAGCTTTACGCTTATTCATAGGCGAAATTGAATCGACCAGATCCTTGGTCATTTGAAGCATTGCTGGCGATTCTTTTAATACCCCAAAGATACTGGTTAGTTCCGCTTTTGTAAACTTGCCCGATGAGCTTAATAATACTTTCAAGGCTTTTTCCGGATGATAGGTAGCCATTCGGTATAAGTAGTAGCTTCCGAGATTGTTTAAAAAGAGAGCAGCAAACATTCGGGTAGCGGGTGGCCCAAGCAGTTGATGGGAATAACTGATTGCACATTCGGTGATAAGCCCGACCGTTCTGCCGGGAAAATGCTGTGCAAAATAATAACTAATTGGTCCCCCGCCCGATGCTCCATGCAAGATTACCTGGTCGATGTTCAAGGCATCCATAAGCGCTAGCAAAACCTCCGCTTGATCGGACAAACTACCACCGGAATCGGGAGGTGTACCTAAATAACCCGGACGACTCCAGGCTAACAATCGAAACCGGCTGGTATCAATATCTGCCGCCATGAGCAGCGCCTGATCGTAACCTCCGGGACTACCCGAATTGAGGGCGATGCAAGGGCCAGTCATCCCTCTTAAAACGTATTGTACCGGCCCTTTTGATGTCTCGATTATTTGCGTATTTCGGGTATGACGCTTTTCGGCATCCTTTTTCCAATCATTGAAAGCATTGATATACAGCATAATTTATTTTTTATCACATGTAAACGTAAAGATACTTTTGCAATTCTCCACAAGGCATTTCGTTTTATCCTGTTGAGCTATTAAGAGCTTTATCTTTCCAAAAAGTTATCCCAAACCTCTGTAATAGGCAGCCACAACCCGTAACTATTCATAAACCTGCACGCTAACTTTATTCCACCTCAGCTGAACTCCTCTTACTATAAGACTGGATAAAAGAATGCATTGATCGGCACGCTTATAGCTAGGAATAAGAAGGTTAGGACTAGTGATAGAATCCGCTCCCAATGAACCAATTCGTTCCCTCAATGGCAGTCACATAAGCTCTTTTCGACTCTTGCTCCTCGGTTGCCGGGTTGATCCAGTAATAATCAACAAAACCACTCCCCTCCTCTTGCACTTTGTGAGCTAAAAGTTGAATAACAAGATTGCCGGCAGGATCTTCATAGTTCCATAAATTGGTATTCTCCAAATGATGATTTTCTCCATGCGCAATACACAAGCCTTCCATATCGTAGATAAAGAAATAGCCCGACATGTCGGAATTAAACGTCACATAATGAACAATTTCCAACAAGGCCGATTGGGCAAATGAGCTTTCGTACTCCAATTGAATGGCCGAAATCCCCTGGGCCATTGTATTAACTAGCACCTGGATCTCGAAATCGTTAGCCTCGTTTAGATTCATCGCATCCATCCCAACTAAGTCGCTGGTGTAATAGCCGGAGCCAATATACCAATTGGCTGTAGCAATAGCCTTGATAAAACTCGATTTATGCTCAGCCACCCCCGTGGCTGGATTTTCAAAAGAGTACGTTACCCACCCTTGACCATTATGGGTAGCGAGTTCTATCATTTCCTGGACATAAAAATACCCATCGTCATTTACGGCATCGTACCGATTAGTACCTTCAATTTCGGGATAGCCGGCATCGACCAAACAATCGCCCAGGTAGTTTTCTACAAAGAAATATCCGCTTTGGGAAGGATAAAACCAAGTATCTGAAAGGAAGCGTTTTGCAAATTGCACTTGTTCCAGACTATCGGAAATTAAATCGTAAAACACACTATTCAGGGCTACACTCTGATTGATCACATTAATGATTAATGTTTTTTCCATCACCGTTTTATAGGGAATCAGATGATCCTCGGGCGAAAGGTCGCTTTCAGAAGAGGAGCACCCTTGCACAAAAATCGCAAGGAGGAGGATACTTGTAATGTGAAGAATTGTTTTCATGATTGCTTTAAGTTTGAGATGAGAAGCACAAGAATAATGACCAGTCAGTCACACACTGCTTTTAATTTTAGATTCGACAAGATGACTTCCGGGCAGTAATCGCTATTTTTAATTTCCATACGGATAGAATTGAAAATCCCCTGTGTAGGAAGGGAAATGATGATGTAATTGTGGGTATATAACATAAAAGCCATAACAGGTATCGCTCGGTGAGGCCCAACCATTATAAGATTGCAAGATAAAGGAATTATCATCTAACGATAAACACAAATTATTTCCAATTAACTCACTTACCGAACCCAGTGGAGCAACAGCACTCTCGTGATAGGGCAATCCGGTCCCTCCCCAATACTCAACATATCCATCAAAAAGAATCCCACCGTTAGAAACATACTGACTATTGATAATTAATTTAACAAGGAAAGGAAAATTTTCTAAATCGTATGGCGTTGGCGGACTTCCGGTAACATAGTATTGAGCTAAATAATTTGGCACAGGTGTTTTCGTAATATCCGATTCTTTTAGATAAGGTGCATCGTAAAAGGCCAGTCCCGAGGAATTGAAATGCTGGCCACTCATGGCATATTCCAAGGTATCGTTACCCAGGATTAATCCGGAGAAAGCAACAAGTCCCATATCTTCAGAAAAGTCGACTTCTCCTGCAAGTAAAGTATTCCCCTCCTCATCTTCCTGCCAATGAGCGATTATATGATGACTCAGATATTTTTGTTGTTTAAACGGACCTTTATCTCCTTCGAAGAATATTCGAATCCCTCCTTCGACTGTGCCATCGGCTAACTCATCGAAACTAAATACAAAATAGTAGCTTAAACTATCTAACATCGAATGATTTTCGCCGGCAAACACCCCACTCACTATCTGCTGATTAACAACAGGTTCTTCATTTTCGCTACAGGCCTGCCAAATTAAAACACCTAACACTAAAACTAATAATCTAATCAATTTTATACGCTTCATTGCAGATTTCCTCCATTGATTATCCTAGCATGAATTACTAAATTTATCACTTCTTACTGGCGAAGGTGTAACCAATCGATAGCACGAATGAATTGCTATTGATCATATCGAGATCGTCTATCCCTACTTCGGCTCCTAAAAAGATTGACTGATTATTGGATAGCATCCTTTGTAGTAGAACCCCAAATCCTGCTGCTGTTCCGTAATAATCTTCTTCCGCCTCAATAGCATCTATCTCGTAATCTTCCCATGCCCAAAAATTTCCCATCCACAAATAAGGCTGCATTTTCCAGCTGTCGATTACTTTTACATCAAGTGAAAAATCTAATCCTAAACTAACCTCTTTACCCGACAAAGGATCATAAACGATATTATCAAACACCTGCCGTCCATTCTTATACGATTGTGTACCGTATTGAGCCCAAATACCAAAATTGGCCATGAGTGCCTGCCCCGGATCCGACCGTAAAGGCCAATACTCAACATAAGCAAACAGATCTTTCTCCTGAGGGGTGCCATCCAGTGTAATACCCAAATCTTCAAGGTGATCACGATTATAAGTCAAGTTCCCATAGCCGACTCCCACATCAATCATTCCCTTATAGGAATATTCCAATCCGCCGAAATATCCATCTTCGTAAAATCCTTCTTGCATGCCGCCTGTAACAGCAAAACCGCTCGTTCCTTTTTCAAAATAAGTTTGTGCGCTCAACGTGAAAGAGCCTAAAATCAATCCTAATAATAATACATGTTGTTTCATAGCTAATGGGTTTAAATGTTCACAAGCAAAAATATAGGCTCCTGGTTTAAACCGATTTTTTACAGCGTGGACATGACGTGGACAACCGTTAAATAAATCACAAATAATTATCTATCAATGCATTACGAAACACACAACCTATAAGAAGGGTTGCCTTGTCCACATTCAGCCCCGGCTGCGAATTCAAATTAGCAGCAAATACGATGAGCAGCATCCATGTATACTCGCACACAAGGGTTCAAGAAATAACTATTTGAACCCGAATGTGAATCTTTGGCCCTTTTGAAGACAAACAAATTGACATCACAAAAAAATGAAGGGCGGTCTGAACCTTTAACGGCTTGAACTATCATGACCTATTAACCACAACCTTGGGTGTAGATATCAGGCACTTATTTCGCTTTGATTTAACTGCACCAAATAGGTAACCAAATCGTCTTCCTTTGTTAAACCCAGTTTCTTTTTAAGCCGGTACCGAGCTTTGCGTAAGCTTTCAAAACTAATCTGAAAAAGCGCGGTTAATTGCTGACTATTCATTCCAACGACAATACCACTTGCCAATAAAAAATCGTGCTCGGTTAACTTAGGGTTTTGTTGAAAAAAAAGATTTCTAAAGGAAGGATTCACCTCGTTAAACTGGAGCGAGAATGCTTCCATAGCCTTCTCAAATGGCAGGTGTCTGACCTCGGTCAAGAGTGAATTGATTTTTTTCTCCTGGTGAGCATTGAGATCCCCTGCAGATTTTAGTTGATTCAACTCCTGCGAAATAGTTTGGATCAACTGATTTCGATCGGCTATTCGAATTGATTCGGTCAACGCTTCACGTTTTTTTACTTCCAATTCGGTCCTTAGTTGTTTTTTCTCTAAAGTTAATGCCTTAATTTCTCCTCGCGTAATCGCTTGCTTTTGCTCCGTAATCAGCAATTTCTGCTTTAAATTCTTACGTCTGTATAGAATAAGCAGGAATCCGAGAATTCCAACTGTTCCTACTAGGAAAGTCAATTGCTGTTGTCGCTTTTTCTCCTCTTGAAGCAAACGATGCTCGGTGCTTAACTGTTCAAGCTCTTGTTTTTTCATCAACAGCTCGTTGGCACTCAAAGATTCTTGTAAGCGCTCCTGAGCCTTCTGTTTTTCAAGTTGGATACGGGCCTTGTAATAACGATGAGCATAAGCATAGGCGCTATCTTTCTCTTGAATATCATCATAATAACGCATATTACATTCATAATACAATTCCATTAAATCGAGGTTAGTACTTTTTCCGATAAACGATGATAAATCGAATAAAATCTGACCAGCCTCATGCTCTCGATCCATTCTTAATAAGGATTCGGCTAAATTAACCTTTGCCCGAATGCTTTCATCCTCGATATTATTCGGCAGATCGATAGCCCGATAACGATACTGTAGCGATTCATCCATTCGATTCACCTTTCGAAGTAAATCGGCCCGAGCATTATACAGTTTAAATAAACTCGGCTCAACCTTTTTCCGAATAAAGAAGGCCTCTATGCTATCATACTGACTTAGAACTCGTTCAATATCGACAGCGGAAGACGAAAGCAGCTTCACTTGATTATACTTAACCTGCATTAAACTAATGCTATCATTTATAAACCGATAACCTTGCTTGGCCGAATCGTAGGCTGCAATGGCTAATTCCTCTTTCCCTAACTTTTCATATACGTTTCCTACATTCATCCAGCAATTTGCCAAAGTGCTGTAATTATCCGTCTCTCGAGCAAGGGCAATTGCTTCCAGCAGTACTTCATACGACTCTTCGTACTTCGCCTGATGCATCAATGCCAGACTTAAATTATTGTATAAACTCGCTTTTTGCCGATCGCTGATAATCGTTTCATAATCGTTTAACGTATGCTGATAATGCATGGCAGCCAGCTGATACCAACTTCTGCGCAAATAAACATTCCCTAAATTCAGCCGGTTATTTGCCATACCTGAAGAATCTTGAAGGATTTTTCGAAGCTGAAAACTCTTTTCGAGATAAATACTGGCAGAATCATAGTTTCCTTTATTCAAGTAACTCAAACCGGCTCCATTGAAACATTTCGCTTTCAATTCACCTTCGGCGTGATTAGCGATTCGCAAAAACTCCCCAAGGGCTTGTGAATAATCCCTGCTGTGATATAATTCGGTTGCAAGTGAATACTCCAATTCAAGCGTATTTGACTGAGCCATTGAACTCAAATTCAGGTGAAAATGAAGGATCAACAAACTAATCTGAATCACCAAGACGCCAGAACGAGCGGGATTAATTCTTTTAAACAAAAATAAATTCATGCTATAATTTCCAATTGATTGCATAAATGTAACC
>CALGAK010000086.1 GCA_937954085.1 uncultured Bacteroidota bacterium | reverse complement strand
CATTAATAGCATTTCAAAGAACTAATTGTCCTCTAAGTCGAGGCGCACTGTGCTTTATGCGATTAACAATCTGTTTTGGAAAATCGTGATAAAAGAGGCTAACCATTTGTTAGTGATTAGCATACGCGCTTTGCTCACTACTTTTGCGGGCCTATCCTTACTCCTATTCGTCAAGCCGGATTATCTATCGATGTTGAAGGATTCTTCGATCCGAATCATCCTTCCGGCTCTTTTAGGAGCGACCGGATTAATTCTGATGGTTACCGGCCTCAAGAAAGGGAGCCTGCGCCAATTCAGCATTTACGGGATAGTTGGGATTGCCTTTATTTTAATCTATTTGATTCTGTATGAAAATTTGAAATTATGGCCCTATTTACCCGGATTGAGTCTTTTAGGTATCGGATATGGCTTATATGTGCACCGCTACGAAAAAGGATTTTTCCTGGGCAAGAATCTGAAAATTCACTTCCTGTTCCTCGGCATGACGCTTGCCTTTTCCGCCTCGGTAGTCCTACATTGGTACAATTTCATCGATGAGATTCCTATCCTACTGGAAATTACGGTTCAGGAGGTCGTGATACTGGTTGTTAGCTTTCTTCTCTGGTTGGTATTTCGTGAGCAAGGATCCAAGCATGAGAGGAAATTATCGACCAAGCTTCTCTTTCAAATAAGCTTCATGGCGGGTCTTATTTTTCTGGCAATTTACACAGGTTATGTTGGACTAAAAATTACGAATCCCCTCACCTCCTCCTTGGTTTCTCTTTCCGTACCCTTACTTACGATCTTGCTGGATAGTATTTATTTTCGGCGGAAGCTGGAAACTCCTTTTCTTTTAAGTATGCTGATAATGGCTGCTGCTTACGTCATTTTAAGTACTCAACTGCTTCTCCTCAAAGAGGGCGGTTAAGGTAGAAGCAAAAACCCGGATAGATCGAAACGACAAACCCTAACACTGCAAAAATGGAACGATACGAAGATCAATTACGCCTCGACCTGGAGAAAAAAGTAGGTTTCCGAATAGCCAACACAACGGAAGCCAAACGTTTGCTAAACAGTTTCCTCGAAAACAATATTAACGGACTTAGCCTCAGCACCATTCGCCGGTTCTTCGGTCTCATCGAACCGAAAAAACCGCATGCATCCACCTTGAATAAATTCGCCAACTACCTCGGATACACCTCTTATAACCATTATGTTCGCGACAAAAACATCAATTCGCAATGGTTTTTAGAATCGGAATTGCAAAAAATTAAATACAAAGACCAGCTCACCAGCGAAGATTACGATATCATTTTTCGTTCGTTGAAGAATTCTCAATCTTCTTTTATGCATGTTTCATTGTTTGAGTATGCAGTAAGTCAGGGGAAATGGCAATTCGTCGACGATTTATTCAATCATTTTAAACTACCTCTTTACTTTCAACAAAACTCCGGAACCGACTTTCCCGTTAAGAACGCCAATCTGGTTCATATTTGGATGAATTCGATATCGGAAAGCGAATTTGAGCGAGTAGTTCCCCAGTTAATTCGTTTACCTCATTTTAAATCGTCGGTTTTATACGTGCACATCGATCTCTTTCACATGAACCATCGGTACGGTCGGATCTTAAATGCTATTTTCGAATTGCCCGACACAACGGAGGAAGAGCGTTTGTTCCTTCGTCTTATTCGGGCACTTAGCCGCTATCTAAGTAATCTGGAAATTCCACCTCGCGAAGAGTTTCTTAGCCCCGAACAACTTTCCTTTTTACCCGACCAACTAGTGGGGCGTTATTTAGGCTATCAGGTATTGACCGGCAAATTGAGTCAAGATTATCAATTAGTAACACGAGCGTGGGAAACCATGCTGAAGTTGGCTGGCACCAGAAGTAAACTCAGCTTCTTATTTCATGAATTCATTACAGCCCTATTAATCCTCAATGAGCCGAAGCTATTGGAAAAAGTATTCGAATTAGCATTCGACACCATTTTCGATTTTGTCCACATTCACACCTACCTCGATGTATTCATTTACAACCTCATCGACGCGTTGTTGAGTTATCGGGCGAACGACCATAAACGCGCCACTCATCTATTCAATAACCTCAACACCAAGAAAGTAGAGATCGGAAATTATGGCGACTATTACTTATTCTTTTATGATATACTAGGGTTTCATCTCTCCAAAAACAAAAATAACAGCCAGCAGTATTTAAACCGCTATTTGGCCATGGCCGATGTTGCGGGTTTCAAGCTCTTCAGCGAAAGTTATTGCCGCCACTATTTCGACTAGTGGAAGCAGCATTAACAAGATTGGAAGAGATTTTCGATGCTGAACCCGATACTCACGAGAGTGACGAGCTAGAGATACTTGGATTAATGGTTGACGATTATGAAAACAAACATTACCCGATTGAAGCACCAGATCCAATTGAAGCGATTAAGATACGAATGGAAGAAATGCATCTTAAACAAGTTGATTTAATCCCAGAGATAGGAGGCAAAAGTAGAGTGTCAGAGATTTTGAATCGTAAACGCAGATTGACAGTAGAAATGATTCGAAAATTGGCGGTTCGATTGAATCTATCGGCGAATTCACTGATCAGAGATTATCAATTAATTCAGTAAGCACATTTTGCTAATCGAGTAAACTGTAGTAATTCGTAAAATAATCGACCTTCGTTCAACAAAGTGGAGGTGCTTGGGCTGCTTTTGAAGTTAAACTTGGTATAGGTATGCACGATGATGCGACGAGAAATCTATTGAAATTAACTAGTGTAATTGATCCCACAAAATTTTCTAAACCATCCTCTTTAAACATAATTACAGGCACCGGAATGAATTACACACGTCCTGATGAAATAAACGTGATTTCAGTCGCTTCACTTGGAAAATATTACAATTGGGCCACAACACGGCATGATTGCAGGGCTTTCAATCTGAGCAACCTGTTATCCGATGACTTGGTCGTGTTTTTAGCTCCCTTACTTAGTGTTCAGTCGAATAAAACGGCCTCCTTCACTTAGGTTAGCTGACTCCAATCGATAAAAGTAAATTCCTTCCGGATAGGAGCTTACATCCAGTTCCATGCTTCCCTCCGCCGAAAAAGAAAGCAGTTGTTCATGGATAATTCTTCCGGTAAGGGAAAAAATTGTAAGCCTTACCGGCTCCGGATTTGGAGCACTCCACGCAATATGCAATTTTTCAGAAACCGGATTCGGGAAGACATCGCCTGAGGTCGGTTTCGTCGATTCCGAAATGTACAGAACCTGCACTGTTTGAAATTCACTAAAGGGCGAAGCTAGATAGGATTTATCGATACTTTGAACCGCCCAATGATAGGTTCCCGGTTCGGGTACTTTGAGATAAAAATGGCGTGCATAAACCCGATTACCTCGATGCAAAAAATGCAAATCGCCTTGAGGGACTCGTGCATTGGCAGCCAACAAGGTATCGCCACCCTCTCGGTACAGATGAACATTGTAATATAAGCTGGAATCGGATGTTTCTAAATCGCTTCCGGCCGACCACCTACCGAAGATATAGCCGGAATCGGAGCTCCAGGTTTCAATTTCGCCGGGAGGGAATGGTGCTTGATTTTCGATGCTGGTCTGGTTTCGAAAAATCTCAAAGGGTCGGTCTACATAATACCCAGTGAGCGAGAAATCGAGGTCTCCGTCGCTATCGAAATCGTTCAGCATCGGATAAAAAGTGCCTTGCGTAAATTCGATTCCTGCCGACTCAAACTGAAATCCCTGTCGAGCATATAAAATGAGAGGGCGCAAATCGACCCACAAGCTGGTATGATTCGTCATGAGCAAATCATCTGCTCCATCGTTGTCGAAATCGCCTGTTCGCAGCAGGTGATCCAAACTAGAAGAAATCAAGGGGGTAGCTTCCTGAGGATTAAACCCACCATTGCCATCGTTTACATACAAAATACAGCGATAAGCGCTATAAAAGCCAAGCACCAGCACATCGTCCCAGCCATCGGAATTCGCATCGATCCAATGCGAAACATGGTCGTAATTGCTACCGGATCCAGGATTGAACAGGGGTAACTCGAGTTCCTCAAAAGTCTCGGTATCTGAATGGTTCACCATGATGGTTCTACCTGAGAGGAAATCGAGATCGCCATCCAAATCGAAATCGCTCCAACAATCGGGTTGAAGGATCAAATTAGAAAATACTTGCGGGCGGAGGCTGAACGACTGATTTCCCTCGTTAATAGCCAAACGCATGCGATAATTATTGTTCACGAAGCCGGAAAGAAGGATATCCATATCTCCATCGTTATTGACATCGGCCAGGCTTAAATCCATACTGGAGTATTCGGGTAAATTGTGTTCAACCGGCATAAACTGGAAATTTTCCCCTTGTAGTAGGATTTCAATGCCCAGCTCATTATTTCGGAGCGAAGCCAGTATATCGGTGCGTCCATCGCCATTCCAGTCGTACAGAACCGGGTTTAGCAGGGGATAATTACTCAGGTTACTCGGCAAGAGCGAGAACTGACCATTGCCATGATTTTTATACAGTTCACCGCTATAATTCCCGGCCGAATCGAAGCCAAATGCCAGCAAATCGCGGTATGGATCATCATCGGCATGAAACCAAAGATGTTTTCCTGTTTTAATGGCGATATTCGGCTGTATGGACTCAAAACTACCTCCGATAAAGATATTTTGTGTACTGATGTAGCTGCTAAGTCCATTGTAATCGACCTGTAGGCTGATGGTTTTTGCTCCCTGGTCGCTGAAGGCAATTTCATAGGGGCCGGGCCCGGAGCCGGACAAGATGGTTGCTCCATCGAAATTCCAATTAAAGACAGCCGAGTCGGGCGCATTTCCACTGTAGGTAACCACTATCACTTCGTTTGCACCCGTTTGATTTAAACTGACTTCGAAATCGGAGGTATGATAAACGAGCAAGGAAATATAGTCGGTGAATGGCCCCGCCTGAAGCGATTGATCGATAGCTTGCACGCGAGCCTGGTAAACCCCAGGTGTTATTTGATTGATATTCATGTGAAAGAACCGATTGATGCCGGCATTCCCTTGGTCAATTTTGTACTTACGACCTGTTATCGAATCTGCTTCCGGCGATTTAACATGACTCTGATTGGCAAGCGAATATATATCGAGGTTATAAAAAAGGCTAGAATCCGGGCTGGTATCATCACTTCCGGCCGACCAAGTAAAGCTGAGAGTGCTACCGGCAATGGTCGCATCGATGGAAGCCGGTGGGTTGGGGGGTAAATTACTGCCTTGATTCAGGAACTGCATGCAGGAATTGTATTCGTTGGTAACAAACAAATCCAAAGCTCCATCCTGATTAACATCCATCCATGCTGCCAAGCCGTCCTTTTCTTTTATGCCTAGAAATTGGGTATTGGGAAACATGAAATTACCGGCATTATAAGCTACGATGATTGAATCGGTGTACCCACCAGCCAATTTGGAAAAGAGAATATCGGGCCGACCATCGTGATTTAAGTCGGCCACTTTTAAAATTCCGCTGCTCATAGCGGGCAGGTCGATGAGGTGTTTAATCAGGGATCCTCCTATATTTTCATACACATACATAAAAGGCTGATTATTTCCGTCGGAGGTATCGCCCATCATCACTAAATCGATATCGCCATCGGAATCCATATCGCCCACATCGGCAGCAGCACCCTTCATGGGAACGATTCCTGAATTGATTACTTTTTGAAAGAGTCCATTTTTCTGATTCAAATATAACTCTGCCATAGGAGTACCGTAATTTATTCCATTGTAAGCTATTAAATCGGCGTAAGAATCTTCGTTAAAGTCGGCATACAGGTAGTTTCCGGTCGTATAGGTATAGTCGGGGAGCAGAACAAATTCACCTTGGTCGTTTTCGAAGTATAGTCCTCCGTGGCACAGATCCAGGTCGCCGTCGTTATCGATATCCAGCCAATGCGATGCCTCCAATAGCGGTGATGGAACTCCGGGTTGAATTATTAACGTTCCTCCCCCTGTGTTCTGATAAAGCGCTTGTTGATAAACCGAGAAGGATAAATCGCCAGAACAAAACAAGTCGACGAGTAAATCACCGTTATAATCTCCCCAAATACCACTGCCTCGCTCAAAATTAGGGAGCGTAAGGGCCACTTCGGAGTAGGCACCTGCGTTATAAGAGTAGATACGAGTATAATATTCCATAGCGGAGAAGTCAATTCCCTGAATAAAAAAATCCGGGTAACCGTCGGCATTGTAATCGGCCACCGAGAGATGATTAACGATGGGCAAGATTAGCGGCAAAGTTTGTTGCTGAAACTGGGCCTGGGAGGTTAGTCCGATGAGGAGAAGACTGAGAAGTAGCGGATTTTTCATTGGAAAAATTTAAGAATTTACAGGTATTCTGATTAGTAGGTACTATACGGTAACTTATGTTTTTTAGAAATCTTTCGTGCTGGTTATAAGTCAGTCCCGACCTTTTATTGAGGTTTTCC
>CALGAK010000085.1 GCA_937954085.1 uncultured Bacteroidota bacterium | reverse complement strand
CTGGTAGATGCCTACCGATTGCCACCGGTGTTCAAGTCTTCGCAAGTCCCCACCGATATTATCATCCTAAAAAAACACGACCATGCCTAAGAAATACGACCAAAAAAGCTACCGATTCTACGTCTATAACCCCAGAACCGGGAAAATCGTTTCCGGATGGGAATATCGCGAGGATGCTGAGGATTTTATTCGTGAATCGAGTAATTCAAAGCTAAAAGTTTATACGCGGCGGTATGTGGAGCGCTTAGGCTCGGACCCCTCAAGGAATAATTCCTGGTACGGGGAGCTCGATGGAAGCTCCACCAAGCCCATTAAGTACAAAACCACTCCCGAGGTCGTTCTATCGGGTGATTTTCGAAAAGATATCCAAATACCGGAAATCAAAGTGCGCTTCAATCGAGGTAAAACCTTTGGGAAAATCACTTCCTCGAAAGATGTGCATCAGTTTCTGCTTCGGGTCTATGGTCGGGCTATTTCCCTGCAAGAACACTTCGTACTCTTACTTACGGATAATCAGCTCAACATCCTGGGTTATTACAAACATACGGTCGGAACGCCCGTTTCGACCCTGGCAGATATTCCCATGATCATGAGCATTGTGCTTAAAACCATGGCTCGCTCGTTTATCGTATCCCACAACCATCCTTCGGGAAATACCTCTCCCAGCGAAGCCGACCGACGGCTCACGCGCCAACTCAAACAAGCGGCCGAAAAGCTCAATCTCTCTTTTCTCGACCATATTATCGTTACCAAAACCGGATATTATTCCTTTGCCGACCGAAGCGAACTCAGAGGATTAGCCGGCATAGCCAAATCCAGCAAACGAGGAAGTATCGAAGACGAGCTTCGATCGGAAATCCTCCATCAGCTTCAAAAAGTGCAGCAAAAGCCCCAGCTTACGCCCTCTATTCACCGGATTATTCAAGACGAAAAAGGCTATCGCTGGATGGAAAAACGTATCATCCAACTCATGATTAGCGACGGAATCACCGTCTCGGCAAGCATCCCTCAAATTGAAGCAGAACTCTAGTGAGGAATTCCAACCAATATATGAGCCTGATACACCTGGAAGAATTGCAGTTACGTGCTTTAACCACCGCAATTTCGAAAGCCAGGGAAACGGGAAAGTTCCAAACCCCGGATTATTTCCTTTGGCTCTGGTTAAGTGAATATGAAAGGAAAAACAGATTCTCCAACCTGTATTGGGAAGAAAAGGAGCAGGTTTTTCGATTAAGAATTCGAACAGGAAGTTATATCGACCCAACCATTTGGAGACTGAAAGGAAAAAACCGACTGCGTCTGAATAAGTATTACCATCGATTTGGAACGTCCGAAGCCTTGGGGGCATCTAGCCCTTCTCCAAAATACCTTAGAGCGCGCATAGCAGCCATTCATCGTATCCTTCGAAATTTAGAGAAAGATGCTCCCGAAAGAGCTTTGCTTAGAAATGGAGTTTTCCCAAAAAACATCGATAGCGAGAAAATGATCCAAATCGAACTTGCTCAATCTAGCTTTAGCCATGCGCCGCTTTCCTTTGTGGAACTCACCTCGTTAAATACCTGGTTTGCTCTCCATCCGGGGAAAATTGCAGGACGAGAACAAATCACTTCCTCGCGCGAATTTCCCATTACGATTAAAGGAACCAAAGACGATATCGTTCGAACCATTAAAGCAGGCCTAACCTCTGCAAACCACGACTTCCCCTTCACCTTGCAGCTTAGAAAACGAGCTGCCAAAGCAAAACTTAAACTCTTATCCCTATGAGCTATTTAAACGGAATATCCTCAACCGAATCACTTGGAAAACTTAACACTGAGCTTACCGAGCAAATCATTCAGCATCGCGACCTTTTACAAGCTTCCCTTCAAAGGGGGAAACTCAACGGACTGGGCAACTCATCCACAGTGATTCCTTTTAGTGAAGTGGTTAGTCGCTACAACCAAGGCATATCGCGCGACGAGATTACTGCCTGGGTTTGGTATAGGCGAAAAAACAACGTCCCCATGTCGGGATGGGAGGATTATTACATCAAAAAAGATGAAGAAAAGGAAATTACGCGCCTTGTAAAAGCGGGAGCTTTATTTTACCATAAGGGCGATTTCATGCCCTATCCGGTCTATACCTATGGCAATATGTACGATAGACAAATCCAGCTCGATAAGGACAGGCATTTCATTGCAAAGACCTATGGGTTAAGCACACTTTTTAACCACGAAAAAGCCATCGAGCGCAGCAAACCAACGCTCCTAACCATCACCCATAGTGATCCAAAGGAGCGACCCAAGATTCTGGCCATATCGAGCTTTGCAAGCGAATTTCAAGTAAGTGAGTTACGCGATGACACAGGCGTAACCCTAAGCGAACCGACCAGCCTGGTGATTGCTTTCTCACGGTGGCTTACGAAACTGAGTCGAAACGAGTTTAACGAGTCCTCGGCCTGGAATATCATTCGCTATTATTTGCAGGGAGGCAACGCTCCCCGAGGAACGAGCAAGGAGCAAAAAGCCCAGCTCAAAGGAAATGCCCGCGATGAGGGCGAAAGGCTCTTTGAACGCTTCCTGCATGAAGCGCTTTTGTTTGAAGACCAACAAAAGCTCGATTTTAAATGGAATCGTCTCTACAATGGTCAATCAAGTGTTCAGCATCATAAAATACCCATTGGATTCGATGTATCGGCTAAATTCAAGGGTTTCGACCTGGAGATTCGACCCGCACAGCGCGAAGGAGTTGCCTTTATGGAACTGGCCGGATCGGGCATCATTGCCTACGATGTGGGCGTTGGAAAAACCCTTACGGCAATTATCGAACTGGCCAACTCGATGTATTCGGGAAAATGCAAACGTCCGATGATTGTAGTTCCAAATCCAACCAACAAGAAATGGATTGAAGAAATTGTCGGACTCACCGATAAAGATGGGAAAGTTATCAAGGAAGGAATCCTCACCGGAACAGGAATTGCAATCAACGATTGGTACAACTTGGGAACAGGAATCAAAGAGAAAATCAATTTCGAGAAAGTAGTTCCCGAACGGTCCATAACCATGCTCACCTACGAAGGATTTAAAAAGATTGGATTCGGGGACGAAGTGTCCGACGAGTTATTCGTGGAACTTGCAAATATTCTGGGGCAAAGCTCCTTTGCAAAAGACCCATCGGGAAGTAAGAAATCCGCTCGCGACACCGAGATTGAATACCAAAAATACCGAGAGAAAATCGGGGTAGGGGTCAAAGGAACCATTGCCGATATCGAGAAGCTAGGCTTCGATTACATTGTCATCGACGAAGCTCACCGATGCAAAAACGTATTCGATTCGGTTAAGCTCAAAGAGAAAAGCGATACGAAACGCTACAACATTCAGGGACAAGTTTCCGAGACTGGGATAAAAGCCTTTTTCATCACCAACTACATCCAGCGAAAAGTCGGGAAGAACGTCTGTTTGCTTACCGCTACGCCCTTTACCAATTCCGCACTGGAAATCTATTCCATGCTATCGCTTGTAGCTTATGAGAATCTGCAAAAGATGAACATCTACAACATCAACGAGTTCTTCGAAACCTTCGTTCTGCCAACCTATGAGTATGTGGCGAATTACAAGAACGAAATTGAAGAAAAGGAAGTGGTTAAAAGCTTCAATAACAGGCTTATTCTGCAAAAGCTTATCTACAATAACATCAACTATAAAACCGGAGAAGAAGCCGGAGTGAAGCGCCCCTGTAAAGTGAATCTTCCCAAAGTAAATTCGATGGCGGCCGATGGAAGCATCCGAAGACTAGCCCCCGACAAACAGATTCTAACCTATCTGAAACCAACGCCCCGACAAGAAATAAATCAAAAAGCTATTGTCAATCTGGCCAAATCCTCCACCGAAGGAAGACTCGATATGGCCAATCTCTTCCGTTCGCTGAATTATTCGCTCGATAATGCGCTCTCGCCCTACCTCTATGAGAAGGACGATGAACCGGAAGATTACATGCAATTTGTCGAAGAGAGTCCGAAGATTCATTATATCCTTGAGAGTATTCGCTCGGTGAAAGAGCACCATGAATCGAAAAACGAAGCTATTTCAGGACAAGTAATCTACATGAATCGAGGCAAACAATTCTTTCACTTGATGAAAGAGTATCTGGAAGAAGAAGTCGGATACCGGAAGAAAGTCGATTTCAAGTACGAAGGACGAACTCACAAGATTGACCAGGTAGAAGTAATCGACAGCTCCATATCTGCTACCAAGAAAGAGATGATAAAGGAAGCATTCCTGGCAGGTGATTGCAAAATCATCATTGGAACAGCAACCATTCGTGAAGGAATCGATTTGCAGAAAAAAGGAACGGTTATTTACAATGCATATCCCGATTGGAATCCAACCGATTTGCGTCAGCTCGAAGGCCGAATTTGGCGACAAGGGAATCAATACGGTTATGTGCGTGTGGTGATGCCACTGGTACAAGACTCGATGGACGTGTTTATCTTCCAAAAGCTCGAAGAAAAATCCAATCGTATCAACGATATCTGGTATCGGGGCGACCGAGGTAACGTGCTCGATCTGGAAAGCCTCGACCCGGAAGAGGTGAAATTTGCGCTAATTACCAATCTCGAAGAACTCGCCAAAGTGGAAATATCGAAACAGGTGAAAATGCAGCAGCGAGCAATCGATACGGTAAAAGGGAATATTCAGATTCTAAGGGACTTTTCGCGCGATTATGATTACTACAAGACCAACCGGGCCGAATTACTCAAACATATTCAAGCTTGGATGGTCCGTTACAGTAGTTACCAGGATATTCTCTCGCCACCCGATGAGAAAGCGCTGAAGGAAAAAACCGAGGACGAGCGCAAAGCCATAAAACGCGACCTGGAGCTCTACGATGAAATGAAACAACTCTTCGAGATAGTTCCCCAGGAAGATAAAGCCATCCTTGCTCTTGC
>CALGAK010000084.1 GCA_937954085.1 uncultured Bacteroidota bacterium | reverse complement strand
TCAGTTGGTCAGAGCAGCTGATTTGTAATCAGCAGGTCGACGGTTCGAATCCGCCCATCGGCTCCTTGACAAAATGCGCGAGCATTTTTTTTTGCTTAAACGTTCAGAAATTAATGGAGTAAGTAAACATGACGCCGACGTAGCTCAGGGGTAGAGCGTTTCCTTGGTAAGGAAGAGGTCATGGGTTCAATTCCCATCGTTGGCTCTCAGTTCAATTAAATAAACAAGTAATAACCAATTTAAAGCGTTTAGTCATGGCTAAAGAAAAATTTGACAGGTCGAAACCTCATGTGAATATTGGTACCATTGGACACGTTGACCATGGAAAAACCACGCTCACTGCTGCTATCACGATGGTACTAGCTAAAAAAGGTTTGTCCGAAATTAAATCCTTTGATTCAATTGATAATGCACCTGAAGAAAAGGAACGTGGTATCACTATTAATACGGCCCACGTTGAATATCAAACAGAAAACCGTCACTATGCACACGTTGACTGTCCTGGTCACGCTGACTATGTAAAGAACATGGTAACTGGTGCTGCTCAGATGGACGGTGCTATTTTGGTGGTAGCTGGAACCGATGGTCCTATGCCACAAACACGTGAGCACATTCTGTTAGCTCGTCAGGTAAACGTTCCTCGTATCGTAGTTTTCTTAAATAAAGTTGACTTAGTAGATGATCCAGAACTTCTCGAACTAGTAGAAATGGAAGTACGTGAATTACTCGATTTCTATGAGTTTGATGGAGACAATACACCAGTAATTCACGGATCTGCCTTAGGTGGATTGAACGGTGAAGATAAGTGGGAAGAAAAAATCATGGAATTAATGAATTCCGTTGATGAGTGGATTCCAATTCCTCCACGCGACAATGAAAAACCATTCCTTATGCCAGTTGAAGATGTATTCTCGATTACTGGTCGTGGAACAGTTGCTACTGGTAGAATTGAGACAGGTGTAGTTAACACCGGTGATGAATTGAATGTGATTGGTTTAGGAGCAGAGAGTCGCAAGACTGTATGTACCGGAGTAGAAATGTTCCGTAAGATTCTGGACCGAGGAGAAGCTGGAGACAACGTAGGTTTGCTCTTACGTGGTGTTGACAAGAAAGAGATTAAGCGTGGTATGGTTTTAGCCAAGCCCGGTTCGATTAAACCTCACACCAACTTCAAAGCAGAGGTCTATATCCTGAAGAAAGAAGAAGGTGGTCGTCACACTCCATTCCACAACAAATATCGTCCTCAATTCTTCATCCGTACACTCGATGTAACTGGAGAGATTACTTTACCAGAGGGAGTTGAGATGGTAATGCCAGGTGACAACCTGACTATCGAAGTAAAACTGATTTATCCAGTTGCTTGTAATGTAGGTTTACGTTTCGCAATGCGCGAAGGTGGCCGTACTGTTGGAGCAGGTCAGATTACCGAATTACTTGACTAAGAATTAATTCTTAACGATACATAAGAAGCCAAGGCTAATAAGCCTTGCTTCTTTTTTACACGGGTGTAGCTCAGTTGGTAGAGCACTGGTCTCCAAAACCAGGTGTCGGGCGTTCGAGTCGCTCCTCCCGTGCCACATTTAACTGAATAAGATGAAATTAATTACCAGCATCAAGGAAGCTTACAAAGAGCTTGTTCATAAAGTAACTTGGCCTACATGGCCAGAACTTCAAAATAGTGCTGTAGTTGTAATGATTGCGACGCTGATAATTTCCCTTATTGTAGCAATAATGGATTATGGCTTTAAGAATTTGATGGAGCAAATTTATTCGATATTCTATTAAAAGAGTCATAGTTCAATGGGAGAAATTACGAAAAAATGGTATGTGGTTCGCACCACCGGGGGAAAAGAGAAGAAAGTAAAGGAATACATTGAGAGTGAAATCGCTCACATGCAATTGGAGAGTTATTTATCTCAGGTTTTGATCCCGACCGAAAAAGTATATCAGATTCGTAAAGGAAAGAAAATCAGTAAGGAAAGAAACTTTTTCCCTGGATACGTTCTGATAGAGGCTGCCTTAGTAGGAGAATTACCACACATCATTAAAAACATACCCAATGTCATTGGATTTTTGGGTACTGAGAAAGGTGGTGAACCGACTCCGATGCGTATATCGGAAGTGAATCGTATCTTAGGCAAAGTCGATGAATTAGCAGCAAGTGATGAAGAAATCACAGTACCTTATTACGTAGGTGAGGCTGTTAAGGTGATTGACGGTCCGTTTAACAGTTTCTCCGGGATTATCGAAGAAGTTAATGAAGAGAAGAAAAAATTAAAAGTAATGGTAAAGATATTTGGCAGGAAAACACCTTTAGAGCTTAGCTTCATGCAAGTTGAAAAGGAATAGCCGAATATATTTACTGATAACCACATTCAATATTTCGAAAGACTATGGCAAAAGTTGTTGAAGCCTTAATTAAGTTACAAATTAAAGGTGGTGCTGCGAATCCCTCTCCACCAGTTGGTCCGGCATTGGGTTCTAAGGGTGTCAATATTATGGAGTTTTGCAAGCAATTCAACTCCCGGACACAGGAATCGGCTGGCAAGTTATTGCCGGTAATTATTTCGGTTTATTCCGATAAGTCCTTCGACTTTATCGTTAAGAAACCACCAGTTGCTGTTCAGATTATGGAGGCTGCTAAATTAAAGTCTGGTTCAGCTGAGTCAAATCGTAAGAAGGTTGCCAAGTTAAATTGGGATCAGGTTAAAGCGATTGCAGAAGACAAGATGCCTGACCTGAACGCATTCACCTTGCAGTCGGCCATGTCGATGGTCGCGGGAACAGCCCGAAGTATGGGTGTAACCATTACCGGTGAGAATCCCTATCAATAAATCATAAATTTAGAGAGAAAATGGCTAAACTGACCAAAAATCGCAAGATTGCTTTATCGAAACTTGAAGAAGATAAAGCCTACAGTTTATTAGAAGGAGCAGGTCTTTTAAGAGATATTAGTACCACCAAATTTGATGCTTCGGTAGATATTGACATCCGTTTGGGTGTTGATCCTCGAAAAGCGAATCAGATGGTACGTGGCATAACCACTTTACCTCATGGAACCGGTAAAGAAAAGCGAGTGCTAGTTCTTTGTACTCCTGATAAGGAAGATGAAGCTAAAGAGGCCGGAGCCGATTACGTGGGTTTAGATGATTACATTCAGAAGATTAAAGAAGGTTGGACGGATGTAGATGTCATTATCACGATGCCATCGGTTATGGGTAAAGTAGGACCTGTTGGACGTATTTTAGGTCCACGTGGTTTAATGCCAAACCCAAAGGCAGGCACTGTTACTATGGAAATTGGAAAAGCTGTCAAGGATGTAAAATCTGGTAAGATAGACTTTAAAGTAGATAAATACGGAATAATTCATGCTTCCATTGGCAAGGTTTCGTTCTCCCAAGAGCAAATCGTTGATAATGCCAAAGAATTAATTTCGACCGTACAAAAATTGAAACCCGCGGCTGCGAAAGGAACTTATGTAAGAAGTATTTTCTTGAGCAGTACTATGAGCCCGGGAATCATGATTGATACGAAATCAGTTGATTAATTTTTTAACCCAGCGTTTCTTCGAGACATTATGAAAAAAGAAGACAAAAAAGCGGTTATTGAAAAGGTAGTAACGTTGTTACAGGAGTATAATCACTTCTATGTAACCGACATTACCGCTCTAGACGCAGCAGAGACCAGTGAATTGCGAAGAAAGTGTTTTGACAACGACATCAAATTAATGATGGTCAAAAACACCTTGTTTGAAAAAGCATTAACCCAATTGGGAGAGCAATACAATGGTATTTTTGAAGTGTTAAAGGGCACAAGTGCAGTGATGTTTACTCACACAGGGAATGTTCCTGCTCGCCTGATCAAAGAAATCCGCAAGACAAAAGAAAAGCCTTTAATTAAAGGTGCCTATGTAGAAGAATCCATTTTTATTGGCGACAATAATCTCGAAAAGCTGGCTACACTCAAGTCGAAAGATGAGTTGGTTGGTGACATCATTGGATTATTACAATCGCCTGCGAAGAATGTTATTTCCGCTTTACAATCGGGAGGTAACACCATTCACGGATTGCTCAAGACATTAGGAGAAAGAGAATAAGTAACAAAAATCAATTTAAAAAGTAAATAAAATGGCAGATTTAAAAGCTTTTGCAGAACAATTAGTTAATCTTACAGTAAAGGAAGTAAATGAGTTAGCTGAAATTTTAAAAACTGAATACGGTATTGAACCCGCTGCTGCTGCTGTAGCTGTTGCAGGTCCTGCTGCTGCTGAGGCAGCTGTTGAGGAACAAACTGAATTCGATGTAATCCTGAAAGATGCAGGTGCTCAAAAACTTCAAATTGTTAAGTTAGTAAAAGAATTAACCGGTCTTGGCTTGAAAGAAGCTAAAGCAGTTGTTGACAGCACACCCGGTCCAGTAAAAGAAGGCGTATCGAAAGCGGAAGCTGAAGATTTAAAAGCTAAATTAGAAGAAGCAGGAGCACAAGTTGAACTTAAATAAAGCAACTCCTACTTTTCCAAAGTACTTTTAGGTTTAGTTCTGTTCAAATCAGGACTAAGCCTTTTTGTTGTTTATACATAGTTTAACCTAATACAGCTTCCGATGTCATCCGAAAGAATTAGCTTCTCATCCAACACGAACCGACTTCCCTATCCTGATTTTCTTGATGTTCAACTGAAATCCTTCACTGATTTTTTTCAGTTAGACACGACACCCGAACAACGAAAGAGCGAAGGGTTATACGCTGCTTTCGCTGAAAACTTCCCCATTACCGATACCCGGAACAATTTTGTCCTTGAATTTTTAGACTACTCTGTAGATCCTCCCCGTTACAGCATTGAAGAATGCATTGAACGAGGATTAACCTATTCGGTTCCTCTCAAGGCAAAGCTTAAGTTATATTGTACCGATCCGGAACATGAAGACTTTGACACCGTTATTCAGGATGTTTACTTGGGGACAATTCCCTATATGACTCCAAAAGGATCCTTCGTTGTGAATGGAGCCGAACGTGTTGTTGTTTCCCAGTTACACCGTTCACCCGGTGTGTTTTTCGGACAAAGCATTCATGCGAATGGCACTAAGCTTTACTCTGCCCGAATTATTCCCTTCAAGGGTTCATGGATCGAATTTGCAACCGATATCAATTCGGTGATGTATGCCTACATCGATCGAAAGAAAAAATTACCGGTCACGACGCTTCTCCGAGCTATCGGCTTCGAAAGCGATAAAGACATTTTGGAAATATTCGACCTGGCCGATGAAATTAAAGTTTCAAAAACGGGAATTAAGAAGGTTGTTGGTCGCAAATTAGCTGCTCGTGTTTTAAAATCTTGGGTAGAAGATTTTGTTGATGAGGATACAGGCGAGGTTGTCTCGATTGAACGGAACGAGGTTATTATTGACCGCGAGACCATCATTGAAAACGATCACATTGAAGCTATTGTAGATTCAGGTTCCAAGACTATTCTTCTGCATAAGGAGAACTTGAATCAATCTGATTTTGCCATTATATACAACACCCTTCAGAAAGACCCCTGTAATTCTGAAAAAGAAGCTGTTTTATACATCTATCGACAGTTACGTAGTTCTGAACCACCCGATGATGCAACTGCTCGCGATGTTATTGACAAGCTCTTCTTCTCCGACAAGCGATATGATTTGGGAGAAGTAGGACGCTTTCGTCTGAACAAAAAGTTAGGATTGAATACCGCTTACGATGTTAAGGTCTTAACTAAAGAAGATATCATTCAGATTATCAAGCATCTTATTGAGCTAATCAACTCGAAAACTGATGTAGATGATATTGATCACCTTAGTAACCGACGCGTTCGAACGGTTGGTGAGCAGCTAGCTAATCAATTTGGAGTTGGTTTAGCCCGGATGGCTCGTACGATTCGTGAGCGAATGAATGTTCGTGATAATGAAGTATTTACCCCAGTTGATCTGATTAATTCCAAGACTTTATCTTCGGTAATTAATTCTTTCTTTGGAACCAATCAGTTGTCTCAGTTCATGGATCAAACCAATCCTCTTGCTGAAATGACTCACAAGCGAAGAATGTCGGCCTTAGGACCTGGAGGTCTTTCAAGAGAGCGAGCAGGATTCGAGGTACGTGACGTTCACTATACCCATTACGGCCGTTTGTGTCCGATTGAAACGCCGGAAGGACCAAACATCGGTTTGATTTCCTCCCTTTGCGTCTATGCAACGATTAATAACCTTGGTTTTATTGAGACTCCCTACCGTCAGGTACAAGATGGAGTTATCAATCTTAATAACGAGACGGTAGTATACTTAAGTGCCGAAGAAGAGGAAGACCGCATCATTGCGCAAGCTAACGCCAAGTTTGATGAGCACGGTAACTTTGTAAATCAGCATGTAAAGGCTCGTTTTGAAGCAGAGTATCCTTTAGCTACGCCAGATGAAGTGCACATGATGGACGTTGCTCCTAATCAGATTGCCTCCATTGCAGCCTCGTTAATTCCTTTCTTGGAGCATGACGATGCTAACCGAGCTCTGATGGGATCAAACATGATGCGTCAGGCTGTGCCACTTTTAGTGCCAGAGGCACCTATTGTTGGAACAGGCATTGAGGACATTGTAGCGCGCGATAGTCGGAATCTGATTATTGCAGAGTCCGATGGAGTGGTTGAATATGTTGATTCGAACGAGATCATTGTAAAATACGAGAAAGAAGACGATGAGCGCTTCATCAGTTTTGAAGACGATAATGTTCGGTATTACTTATCGAAGTATCAGAAAACAAATCAGAATACCTGCATCAATCTGAAACCGATTGTCACTAAAGGACAGAAGGTAAAGAAAGGAGATGTTCTTACAGAAGGATTTGCAACGAAAGGGGGAGAACTAGCTTTAGGTCGGAACCTGAAAGTTGCCTTCATGCCTTGGCAGGGATACAATTTCGAGGATGCCATTGTTATTTCGGAGCGTCTTGTAAAAGATGATGTTTTTACATCGATTCATATCGATGAGTATTCATTGGAAGTACGTGACACCAAGCGTGGTTTAGAAGAGTTGACCTCAGATATTCCTAATGTTAGTGAGGAAGCCACTCGCAATTTGGACGAGAATGGACTGATTCGCATTGGTGCAGTAGTTCAACCCGGTGATATCTTAATTGGAAAGATTACTCCCAAAGGAGAATCGGATCCATCGCCTGAAGAAAAACTCTTACGAGCGATTTTTGGGGATAAAGCAGGAGATGTAAAAGATGCTTCATTAAAAGCCTCTCCATCGCTGGAAGGAGTTGTGATTGATAAAAAATTATTCTCAAGAGCTGTAAAAGACAAGAAGAATAAGAATGGAGATAAACCCCAGATGGATAAGTTCGATGAAATTTTCCAGCAGCGGGTAAGTGTTTTACAAAGTCGTTTAATCGAAAAGCTATTCGTTTTAGTTAATGGAAAAACTTCGCAAGGAGTTCGAAATTATTTCAACGAGGATGTGATTCCGAAAGGAACGAAATTTACTCAGAAGCTTTTAACTGAATTAGATTTCCACAACATTGATTCGACGAAATGGACGACTGATAAACATCGGAATGATTTAATCAGCCGTTTGATTCAGAATTACATTATCAAGTATAAGGAATACGAAGCAGACAATAAGCGCGAGAAGTACAATCTAACGATTGGAGATGAACTTCCAGCTGGTATTATCAAGTTGGCCAAAGTTTACATTGCTAAGAAGCGCAAGGTAAAAGTTGGAGATAAGATGGCGGGACGTCATGGTAACAAAGGTATCGTTGCCAAAATTGTTCGTGCTGAGGATATGCCATTCTTGGCTGATGGAAGTCCAGTTGACATTGTGTTAAACCCATTGGGAGTACCATCACGTATGAACTTGGGTCAGATTTATGAGACCGTTCTTGGTTGGGCTGGAATGGAATTAGGGATGAAGTTTGCCACGCCGATTTTCGATGGAGCTTCGCTCGACGAGATTTCAGAGTACACCGACAAAGCAGGTATTCCACGCTATGGAAAATCCTACCTCTACGATGGAGGAACAGGAGAACGTTTTGATCAGCCAGCGACAGTTGGAGTTATCTACATGATTAAGTTAGGTCACATGGTGGATGATAAGATGCATGCCCGTTCGATTGGACCCTACAGCTTAATTACCCAGCAGCCACTTGGAGGTAAGGCGCAGTTTGGAGGCCAGCGATTTGGAGAGATGGAAGTATGGGCTTTGGAAGCTTTTGGAGCCGCGAACATCCTTCAAGAAATCTTGACCGTTAAATCGGATGATGTAACAGGTAGGGCCAAAACCTACGAAGCGATTGTGAAGGGAGACCCAATGCCTCAACCAGGTATTCCGGAGTCTTTGAATGTTTTACTTCATGAATTGCGTGGATTAGGGTTGAGTGTTAACCTAGACTAGTCGTTTCCTGTTACTTATTTTCAACTAAAGATTAAAAAAAAAGATTATGGCATTCAGAAGAGATATCAAAGTAAAAACAAATTTTACCACCATCTCTATTGGTCTTGCTTCACCCGAAGAGATTTTAGAAAAGTCGAGTGGTGAGGTTTTAAAGCCAGAAACGATAAATTACCGTACTTATAAACCCGAGCGTGATGGTCTATTTTGCGAACGCATTTTTGGCCCAGTGAAAGATTATGAGTGTCATTGCGGTAAGTACAAGCGTATTCGATATAAAGGGATTGTTTGTGACCGATGCGGTGTAGAGGTTACTGAAAAGAAAGTACGTCGCGAACGCATGGGTCACATCAGCTTAGTTGTTCCGGTAGCTCACATTTGGTATTTTAAATCCTTACCAAATAAGATTGGCTATTTGCTGGGGCTTCCTACTAAGAAGCTGGACACGATTATCTACTACGAAAGGTATGTAGTAATCAATCCGGGTATAAAAGCAAATGATGGGATTGCCTATTTAGATTTTCTTACTGAAGAGGAATACCTCGATATTATTGAAACCTTACCGAAAGAGAACGCCTACCTGGATGATGATCATCCAGACAAGTTTGTTGCCGGGATGGGTGCAGAAGCCCTTTACGAATTACTCCGCCGTTTGGATTTAGACGATTTATCGTTTACGCTTCGACATAAAGCAAACACTGAGACTTCCCAACAACGGAAGAATGAGGCTTTAAAGCGCCTACAGGTTGTTGAATCCTTCCGTGCATCGGCCGAAAGGAATCGTCCGGAATGGATGATTGTAAAGGTTGTGCCGGTAATTCCCCCAGAATTACGTCCCTTAGTTCCATTGGATGGTGGTCGTTTTGCAACCTCCGATTTGAACGACTTGTATCGTCGAGTAATCATTCGAAATAATCGCTTAAAGCGTTTAATCGAGATCAAAGCACCGGAAGTAATTCTCCGCAACGAAAAGCGGATGTTACAAGAAGCGGTTGACTCCTTATTCGACAATTCGCGTAAAGCCAATGCGGTTAAGACAGAAGCCAATCGTCCGTTAAAATCTCTGAGCGACAGCTTGAAAGGAAAGCAAGGACGATTCCGTCAGAACCTTCTGGGTAAGCGTGTTGATTATTCTGCTCGTTCGGTAATTGTGGTAGGCCCCGACTTGAAAATGCACGAGATGGGTATGCCTAAGAATATGGCTGCAGAACTCTATAAGCCATTCATTATTCGTAAGTTAATCGAGCGCGGCATTGTCAAGACCGTTAAATCGGCGAAAAAGATTGTGGACCGTAAGGATCCAGTTGTATGGGATGTTTTGGAGAATGTCTTGAAAGGTCATCCGGTTTTATTAAACCGGGCCCCTACTCTTCACCGATTAGGTATTCAAGCTTTCCAGCCAAAATTAATTGAAGGAAAAGCAATTCAATTGCATCCTTTAGTTTGTACAGCGTTCAACGCCGACTTCGATGGTGACCAGATGGCTGTGCATCTTCCATTGAGTAATGCGGCTGTACTTGAGGCTCAGTTGTTAATGTTAGCCTCTCACAATATTTTAAATCCTGCGAATGGAGCACCTATTACGGTTCCTTCGCAAGACATGGTACTCGGACTTTACTACATTACAAAAGCAAGAAAGAGCACTCCCGATCATCCAATGCGTGGTGAAGGCTTAATTTTCTATTCGCCCGAGGAAGCGATTATTGCCTATAATGAAAAGCGTGTTGATTTACATTCCATTATTAAAGTCAAAACAGACGATTTAGTAAAGGGTGAAGTCAAAAAAGTATTGATTGAGACTACGGTAGGTCGAGTGATGTTCAATGAATTTGTACCCAAAGAGGTAGGATACATTAATGAACTGCTTACCAAAAAATCGCTTCGCGACATCATTAGTCGCGTATTAAAAAGAACCGGAACAGCTTCGACCGCTAAATTTCTCGATGATATTAAACAATTAGGGTTTAATACTGCCTTCCGCGGTGGTTTATCCTTTAACCTGGACAACGTGATTGTTCCAGACGAGAAGCAAAAGATGGTTGATGAAGGTTATGCTCAGGTGATGGAAGTTTTGAATAACTTCAACATGGGTTTCATAACCAACAATGAGCGATATAACCAGATCATCGATATTTGGACACATACGAATGCCAAGTTAACCCAAACGGTGATGCATCAGCTTTCGAACGACGATCAGGGATTCAATCCCGTTTACATGATGTTGGATTCAGGAGCTCGTGGATCGAAGGAGCAGATTCGTCAGCTTTCCGGTATGCGTGGATTGATGGCCAAGCCTCAGAAATCTGGTGCTACCGGATCGGAGATTATTGAGAATCCGATTTTATCGAACTTTAAAGAAGGTTTGTCTGTATTGGAGTACTTTATTTCGACTCACGGTGCACGAAAAGGTTTGGCGGATACTGCATTAAAGACTGCAGATGCCGGGTATCTTACTCGACGTTTGGTTGACGTTTCACAAGATGTCATTATCAGCGAGGAAGATTGCGGCACCTTGCGAGGACTGGTTGCCACTGATTTACGTAATCAGGACGAAGTCGTTGAAACTTTATACGATCGCATCTTAGGTCGTACGACAGTTCATGACGTTTACGATCCACGAACTGGAGCTGTTATTATACGTTCCGGCGAGGAGATTACGGAAGAGACTGCTAAGCTAATTGAAGAATCTCCGATTGAGCAGGTAGAAATTCGATCGGTATTAACTTGCGAATCACGCAAGGGTGTTTGTGCTAAGTGTTATGGTCGAAATTTAGCGACAGGACGTATGGTTCAGATTGGAGAGGCAGTTGGAGTAATTGCAGCGCAATCGATTGGAGAACCCGGAACCCAGTTAACGCTTCGTACCTTCCACGTTGGGGGTACCGCTTCGAACATCACTACCGAGTCTTACATTGATGCAAAATATGCAGGTGTTCTAGATATAGACGAGCTTCGCACGGTAGATAGTGTAAATGAATTGGGTGAATCTATTCAGATTGTTGTTGGTCGTTTAGCTGAATTAAAGATTATCGATCAGAACACGAATATTACCCTTACCACTTCACCTATTCCTTATGGAGCGAAACTCTTCATTAAGAATGGTACCGAAGTTCAGAAGGGAGATCGTATTTGCGAATGGGATCCTTACAATGCTGTAATTATTTCGGAGGCAGCCGGTAGAGTTGTTTTCACGAATATGATTGAAGGCATTACTTACAAAGAGGAATCCGATGAACAAATTGGCTTACCAGAGAAAGTAATCATTGAAACTCGTGACAAAACGAAAAACCCAGAGTTAGCGATTGTTTCGGAAGAAGGTGAAGTACTTCGGGTGTATAACTTACCTGTTGGTGCACACTTGAGTGTAGCTGAGAACGATATGGTTGTAACCGGTAAGGTCATTGCCAAGATTCCGCGAGCAGTTGGTAAATCGGGCGATATCACGGGAGGTTTGCCACGAGTAACCGAGTTATTCGAAGCTCGAAATCCATCGAACCCAGCTGTAGTTGCCGAGATTGATGGAGAAATCTCTTTTGGTAAGATTAAGCGGGGTAATCGTGAGATCATTGTTTCGTCGAAGACGGGAGAAGTGAAGAAGTATTTGGTTCCTTTATCGAAACAAATTCTTGTTCAGCAGAGCGATTACATCAAGGCAGGTACACCTTTATCGGATGGAGCAACTACGCCTAGCGATATTCTGGCCATTAAAGGTCCGACTAAAGTTCAGGAGTACATTGTAAATGAAGTACAAGAAGTATATCGTTTACAGGGTGTTAAGATCAACGATAAGCATTTCGAAGTAATTGTACGTCAGATGATGCGTAAGGTTGAGATTATTGATCCGGGTGACACTCGCTTCCTTGAAAAACAAATTGTTGATAAGTGGGAGTTCATGGAAGAGAACGATGAGATGTACGGAAAGAAAGTAGTGATAGAACCAGGTGATTCTGGATTTGCGAAAGCAGGTATGATTATCACTGCCCGTAAGTTGCGCGATGAGAATTCCTTATTAAGGAGAAAAGACCTTAAGTTGATTGAGGCACGAGAAGCAGTTCCGGCCACGTCGGATCAGATTCTGCAAGGAATTACCCGTGCTGCCTTACAAACGAAGAGCTTCATGTCGGCAGCCTCCTTCCAGGAGACTACGAAAGTATTGAACGAAGCTGCGATTAGTGGTAAGATTGATAACTTAGAAGGCTTGAAGGAGAATGTTATTTGCGGGCACTTGATTCCTGCTGGAACGGGAGTACGCCGTTACGGTAAGTTAATCGTAGGCTCGAAGGAGGAATATGAAACCTTAATGGCAGCGCGCAACCGCGAGCTTGTTGTTGAAGAAGGAGATTCCGAACAAACCAATTAAAGTCGATTATTATGGAACAAAATAGCAAACAGAATCAGATAAATATTGAATTGGATGAGCAGACCGCGGAGGGGATTTATTCCAATCTTGCAGTGATTACTCACAGCAGTTCAGAGTTTATTGTTGATTTTGTCCGGGTGATGCCCGGAACGCCGAAAGCGAAGGTAAAATCTCGCATTATTTTAACACCTGAACATGCCAAACGATTACTTTCGGCGATGCAGGATAATATTAAAAAGTTCGAACAGAGCTTCGGTCCAATAAAGGATAGTAATAATCCTTTTAATCCTGGAATGTTGAATTTTGGGACACCGAAAGCAGAAGCATAAAGTTAATAATCCCGGGAATGATTTTCCGGGATTATTTTTTTGTACTCTCCCGAATAATTAAGGTTGAGGGTATAATTTTCGTTTCGGGCACGTAATCTTCAATATTTGTTTCGAAACGTTTCATCAATAATTTGGCGGCTTCTTCGCCCATTGAAAATCCGTGTTGTTCTACACTGGTAAGAGAAGGAGTTAAGATGGATGAAATTTTCTCGTTGGTGAAGCCAGCCACACCAATATCCTGAGGGATTCCCAATCCCATTTCCCGTATAACTTTAATTGCTCCCACAGCGGTAAGATCATTCACAGCGAAGATAGCGTCCGGTCGGTTTGGCATTTGAAGTAGTTTTGGAACCATTCTGATTGCATCATCGTACTGGTCGCATACTTGGATTAGCTCAGGATCGTAGTTTAATCCGTTCTGCTTAAGTGCTCTTTTGTATCCTGCGAGTCGTCGCTGGCTAATAACCAGGTTATCGGGTCCGGCAAGATGCATGATTCGTTTATATCCTTGTTGAATCAGGTGATTGACCACAGAAAAAGCCCCTTCGTCGTCGTCGATAATTACTTGATGTGAGTTAATATCGTTTGGAGAGCGATCGAAAAACACCATGGGTATTCCCGCTTTATCGAGCATTTGAAGGTGTTCGGAGCTTTGGGTTTGTTTAGAGATACTGATGAGGACCCCATCGACTCGACCCTTAATCATGGTTTGAACATTTTCCTTTTCCCTTTCCACCGATTCGTTACTTTGGCAAATCATGACCTGGTATCCGTTTTTATGCGCCACTTCTTCGATTCCACTGATGACGCTAGAGAAGAAGAAGTGCACTATCTCCGGGATGATAACTCCTATAATATTTGTTTTTGATTGGAGTAAACTGAGGGCGATAGCATTGGGTTTATATCCGTATTCTTCGGCCAGTTGCTTCACTTTTAACCGTGTTGCAAGGCTAATATCCGGATGATCTTTTAGTGCTCTGGAAACGGTAGAAGGAGATACCCCCAGCTCCCGGGCAATATCTTTAATGGTGATTTGAGTTCCTCTCATACGGTTAGTGAATGAATTGGTTAACAACAAACGAAAAATACGACAGTATTGTTTGAAATAATGCTATAAAGTACGATTTTTTTTACTTCCTCCGCAAACGATTGCGATAAGGTAAATCGAATTGAAATGCACTCATATAGCACTCTAAATTAGATTATTAAAGCTAAGATGAATCGAGCGATGTTAGTTTTTTATTAAATTTGACTGAATTAATCGGACGTTCATTGTTAAGATAGACTTTTGGCATCGATTTTTCATTCTAAATTAAACATGGTAAACTCAACAGAATTCGGAAGCATTCCTCCTAAACGCACAGACGTTTTTGGTTGTCTGTGCCAAACTTTTCGAGCTAATTACTAAACCTAATAAGATCCGTTTATGAGTAAAATTTACAAAACAACCTGGTTCTTTTTGCTTGCCATTTTGACTCTGTCGGCAGGCTTTGTTAATGGTCAGGAGATCATTAAAGGAACTGTTACCGATGCTTCGATGAACGAAGCATTACCCGGCGTAAATATAGTGGTTCAGGGGACCACTCGCGGCACCATCAGCGATATAGACGGGAACTACTCGATTGAAGCAAAGCAAGGAGAAACGCTGGTATTCAGTTTTATTGGATACGAGCAACTTGAGCGCACCATTGCTGGGAGTACTGTTATAAACGTTAGTTTGAAGATGGCCAGCACCGAGTTAGATGAGTTAGTCATTATTGGTTATGGAACCCAGAAGAAATCGGACAAAACCGGAGCCGTTGCAAACGTTAAGGCAGAAGAGTTGAACGGAGGAGTTTTGACCGATCCGATTCAGGCTCTACAAGGGAAAACAGCAGGGGTAAGCATCAGCAAAAGCGGAGGTGACCCCAATGGTGGCTTCGCTGTTAAGATTCGTGGTCAGTCTGGATTTTTTAGCAGTACCGACCCATTGTATGTGGTCGATGGAGTTCCGGGGGTTGACCCTACGACCATTGCCCCCGAAGATATTGCATCGTTTAACATATTGAAAGATGCATCGTCCACCGCGATTTATGGTGCACGTGGAGCGAATGGAGTTATTCTCATTGAGACCAAGCGTGGAGCCTATAAACAAGCCAACCGCGTAGAATTGAATCTTTATAATAGTTTCGATTTCGTAGCCAAGCAGTTGGATTTAATGACTGCCGATCAGTTGCGCGAGTATGTAGCCGACAACGACATCAATAATTTTATCGATGGTGGTGCAAACACCGATTGGCAGGATGCCATTTATCGCACTGGAATGTCTCAATCGTACAATTTAGCTAGTTCAGGTGGCGATGAGAATACGAATTATCGTATTTCCTTGACTCACTCCGATTGGCAAGGGGTGATTATCAATTCCGACAAGCAACGAACCATTGGCCGAATCAATATTGAGCAAAAAGCCTTGAATAATCGCTTGACTCTTGGGGCGAATGTATCAGGTACCTTTGAGAACAACAATTATGTTCGCTATGATGGCAACGGGCCACAGGATGTTTTATACCAAGCGTTTTTACGGAATCCAACCGATCCTATTTTTTCGGAGGATGGCGACTACTACGAAATAAATCGCGATTTTCAGTATAACAATCCGGTTTCGTTGGCTGAGGAAGTTCAGAACGAGCGGATTGCAAAGCGTTTGCTTGGTAATTTCAAGGCTGATTTTGAGTTTTTTGAAGGTTTCCATGGAGTAGTTAATTTTGGCTATACCCGAAACGATGACGAATCCTTTTACTTCGAGCCAACTACGATTTTATCGACCGTTCACGAGGGATATGGACGACGGACTTACCACAATTTTGAATCAAAAATTTTGGAGACTTTACTTCGCTACGATCGTTCGTTTGGGTTGAATCAGATTAATCTGGTTGGAGGTTATTCTTATCAGGAAGATGCCTTCGACGGATTTGGAGCATCGGGACGTTCACCTTATTCGAACCTACTTACATCGAACAATTTGGGGACTTTATTGAATGTTAATCCACAAGATATTTGGTCGTATAAGGAATCGAGCAAGCTTATTTCCTTTTTTGGACGGGCTGTTTACAACTACGACGAGAAGTATTATGTAACCGGAACCTTGCGTCGCGATGGTTCGAGTCGATTTGGCGACAACAACAAATGGGGTTGGTTTCCATCGGCCAGTGTTGCCTGGAACATGAAGAAAGAAGCCTTTTTAGAGGACAATACCTTGATTGAGACCCTTCGTTTACGTGTTAGTTATGGTTTGTCGGGTAATCAGGAGATTGGCAATTATCGTTCAACGCTGTATGCTGTTCCGTCGAGCACGGGTATTAATCCGGAGACCGGCGAAGACGCTATTATATTTAATGTAAATCATAATCCGAATCCGAATTTAAAATGGGAGGAAAACAGTGAGTTGAACGTTGGTATTGACTTCGGATTCCTGAATAATCGGATTAATGGTTCGTTGGAATTATATGACAAGCGCACGTACGATTTGCTTGCTCCTTTTGCCGTTCAGGTTCCGCCAAACATTTGGCCAACTACCTGGGGGAATGCCGGAGAGATTAGCAATCGTGGGATTGAGTTGAACTTACAATGGTATATGATTAATACCGATCAATTTAAATGGAATTCGAACTTAGCATTCTCCCGCAATGTTCAGAAGCTTGAGTCGTTGAACAGTAGCGATGGATTGTTTACCTGGACAGAAGCCGACCAGAAGCGAGGTTGGTTACAAGGTCGTGGCTTGGTTGGTCAGGAGAACTGGACTATTTTAATTCAGGAAGGATTTGAATTAGGTTCCTTTTACATGCCTGAGTTTGCAGCTTTTTCGAACGACGGTCAGTTTTTATTCTACACTGAGAGCGGTGGGGTAACCCGTAACTTAGCCGATGCAGAGCGTCGTTATGTGGGCAGTGCCTTACCGGATTTTGAGTTAGGTTGGTCGAATTACTTCACCTGGGGGAAATTCGATGCCAATTTATCGATGCGCGCAGTGGTAGGTAACATGATTATGAACAATACCCGGATGATTTTTGCGAATCCGAATGTATTGCCTACCTACAATGCAATGGTCGATGTACTAGCTGAAATTGAAGCAGGTCTAGATGCTGCTCCGGTTATTAGCAGTTATTACTTGGAAGATGGTTCATTCTTACGCATTGATAATTTCTCGATTGGATATTCTTTCGACATGCGCCAATCGCAATATTTCTCGAAATTGAGAATTTACTTCATTTCGAACAATCTGTTCACCTTTACTAATTACACCGGATTGGATCCGGAGATTAGTGCTACCGGATTAGATTTTGGGGTTGATAAATTCAATGTTTATCCACGTACCCGAACCTTTGCATTTGGAATTAACGCCAGTTTTTAATCACCTAAGCCTATCATTGTATGAAAAAGATAATTAGACTTTTAGCCTTATCCTTAATCTTCGTTTCCTGTACTGATTTATCCGAAGAGTTTTACGATAAGATACCGGGCGATCAATACCCGGAGAATGCTGCACAAATTGCCTTAGAAACAGCACCCATTTACCGGCCCTTGCAAGACTTTTTAGACTGGGGAGGATGGTGGTTTTGCCAAGAGTTACCTTCCGATGAGGTGACCTGTCCGACGCGCGACACCGACTGGGACGATGGAGGTAAGTGGAGAGAGCTTCATTTGCACACTTGGACTCCTACCACCGAGGCAGTAGCCTCCATGTGGGGTCGTTTTTACGAAGGCGTTGGTAAGATTAATGAGTTATTGGAGAAATATGAGGTTCCCGAAGGGGAAGAAGTTGACCCGGAAATTGCTCATATTTTGGCACAATTGAAAGTAATGCGCGCCTATTATTACTACTTGCTTATCGACAATTATGGCGACGTCCCTTACCTGACTACTTTTTCCGATGCACCTTTAAATCCTGGGAAAGATCCGAAGGCATTTATTTTTGAATCGATTGTAGCAGAGATAGAAGCTAGTATTCCCGACATGAAATTTTCCACATCGAAAACCTCTGTTACTCGCGCTATGGCTTTTAGCGTTTTGGCCAAATTATATTTGAATGCTGAAGTATATACTGGTGAGGCTTATTGGGAAGATGCAAGTCGTGTTTGCGACAGCATTATTCAAATGGGAGTTTATTCGTTGGAATCCGATCCGTTGGCTCCTTTTGTGACCGAGAACAGCAACTCGGCAGAAAACATTTTCACGATTCCTTACGACCGAGAGAATTACAATGGGTTTAACTTACACATGCGCACCTTACATTATGCTCACAACCTGACCTTCGACATGACGGTAGGTCCGTGGAATGGATTTGCGGCGATGGAAGATCACTTCAACACCTACGAGGAAGGCGATTTACGGCTAGCCGGCTTTTTAGTTGGAGAGCAGTTTACTAGTTCCGGTCAACCTTTGATGGATAACACGGCCGGTTCACCCGTTGTTCTTACTCCCGAGATACCTGCCCTACAAATGGGTTCATCCTATACTCCACAAGAGATTCGGATGTCGGGTGCACGGGTTTCGAAGTTTGAAATTGAAAAAGGAGCTAATGAAAATTTAAGCAATGACTTTCCCCTCTTCCGTTATGCCGATATACTCTTAATGAAAGCCGAGGCTCTGGTCCGCTTAAATGGACCAGGTAGCGGCGATGATTTTATCAACCAGGTACGCAACCGTGCGGATATTAATAGCATCAGTAGTGCGACATTAGACGATATTCTGGAAGAACGCGGAAGAGAATTATTTTGGGAAGCCCATCGTCGTCAGGATTTGATTCGCTTTGGCAAATTCAACGATGCGTGGTGGGAGAAATCGGCTTCTGATCCCTCCCGAAATACCTTCCCCATTCCTCAATGGGTACTCGATGCTAATCCTAATTTATCTAATTAATTTTTAACCAATTATTTTTTTTAATCACTTAATCTTTCAACTATGAAAAACATGTTTAAACTGAGCTGGCTAATGATTGCAGCCATGCTGATTTCGTTTGCTTCTTGCAACGACGATGATGATCCGGATCCCATTATTTTGGAAGATGGATTCTATTTAGTAGGTAATGGAACGGCCCTTACCGAAATTGATGCAAAAGGTCTTTTCCAATCGACTCGTAATGAAGTAGAACAAGTTGATCGTCCGGAATTACGTGAGATTTTCGTTGCTGTTCAAGGTGGCGAAGCTGGATTCAACATTGTAAGTGTAACTGGAGGAACCACCACTTACTGGGGTCCTGGAGCTGATTTTGCTAAAATTGAAGGCGAAGCATTAGATGTAGAAGAGCCACGCAATGGTTTATGGAGAGGTAGTTTAGTAGAATCGGAAACTGTATTTGCAGTAGAAGAAGATGGTTTATACCACGTTGCTTTCGACACCGAGCTTATGATTGTAATGATTGCTAAAGCTGACTGGGGAGTAATTGGTGGAGCAACTCCTGGTGGATGGAGCGAAAATACTCCGATGCCTGCTACTTTCGATTTAGAAAGTATGAGCTTTGAAGCTACCGAGATTACCTTGCTTGAGAATGAGTACAAATTCCGCTATTCCGATGGTTGGAAAGTATTCATGGACGCTGAAGGTACTGTTAAGGTTAATTCTAACTTGGGTGGTACTTTGGAAGCCTTAGTTCCCGGCGGCGACAACTTGGCTGTACCAGAATATGCCATTTACACGATTAACTTAACCTGGAATTTGGGTACTGGTTTTACTGCCAGCTTAACTAAAACTGGTGAAGCTGAACCACTTCCAGAATATCCTGAAAATCTTTACATGATTGGAGCTACCATTGGTGGTTGGGATTGGGCTGCTAATGGCGTTCAAATGATTCCTGTTCACTCTCATCCTGAGTTATTCTGGGCAATTGTTTGGTGCGAAGCCGGAGTTGCTGATGCTGGTATCAAATTCGCTCCCGGAATGGAATGGGTTGGTGATTTTGGAGTTAGCGGCGACGCTACCGATGGCGTTTGGGCTAAAGGAAGCGACAACTTACCCGATGTAGCTACTTCTGGATATTACATCATTGTTGTTGACTTAGAAAACGAAACCATTGAAAGAAATGTTCCTCGTGTTCACATTATTGGTGATGTAGTTGGAAGCTGGGATGCTAACAATCCGGATGCTCAATTCACCGTAGGTAGTTCAATTTCGATTACCAAAGACATGGCCGATGGCAACCTTCGCATGCACGTTGCAGCTAACACCTTAGCATGTGACTGGTGGCAAGCTGAATTCAATGTTTTCGACGGAGCTATTGAATATCGCGGAACCGGTGGCGAACAAGCAGCTGTTCCTGTAACTGCAGGTAATTACACCATCGATTTACATTTCTACAACTACATGGGCACAAGCAATGTAGGAACCATTACTGCTAACTAATGCAGTAGTTATTTAAAGAAAAGGAATGCTTCATGAGCATTCCTTTTTTTTTTGCTTTTTCACATCCTCCCAACAATACAAAGCAGATGAATGCATTGCAGCGACGCAAGCCGAAGTTAAGTTTCTGGCAAATTTGGAATATGAGTTTTGGATTCCTTGGAATTCAATTTGGCTTTGCCTTACAGAACGGCAATGTGAGTCGTATTTTTGAGACCTTAGGTGCAAGTGTCGATTCGATTCCTATTCTTTGGATAGCGGCTCCTGTAACCGGGTTGATTGTTCAACCTATTGTTGGTCATTTAAGCGACAAGACCTGGAATCGATTTGGTCGCCGGCGGCCTTTTTTTCTGGTTGGAGCTATTTTAGCCTCGGCAGCCTTATTGATTATGCCGAATTCCCCCGGTTTATGGTTTGCAGCCGGCATGCTTTGGATCATGGATGCTTCGATCAACATCACCATGGAGCCGTTTCGAGCTTTTGTTGGCGACATGTTATCGGATGAACAGCGAACCCACGGCTTTGCTATGCAGAGCTTTTTCATAGGGATTGGAGCTTTTGTTGCATCGTGGTTACCCTGGATGATGACACACTGGTTGGACATTCCGAATACTGCTCCACCCGGAGAAATTCCCCCTTCCGTTTCCTATTCTTTTTATGCCGGCGGACTTGTTTTTTTCCTGGCTGTATTGGTAACTGTTTGGAAGACCAAGGAATACTCCCCCGATGAGCTTGCTGCGTTTGAAGAGCCTGTCGAGAAGGAAGGTTCCTCGGCAAAGAGTTTGGAAACCGTCAAAACGCCTTCCTATTTCCGGAATCATTTCATTGTCTGGACGATTGGTGGGCTTGGGGTAAGCAGCCTGATTTATTTTCTTGAATTGAAATCGGAGCTTTACATTTTGAGTGGCGGTATCATCGTCTTTGGATTACTCCAAGGAGTCAGTGCCTCGTTATCGCGCCAAGGAAAAACCGATTCAGGGTTTTATACAATCATTCATGATTTGCACACGATGCCGGCGACCATGCGTCAGTTGGCCGTAGTTCAGTTTTTCAGTTGGTTTGCCTTATTTGCCATGTGGATTTACACGACCAATGCTGTAGCGAATCATCTTTATCACACCTCCGATCCCGGTTCGGAGCTATACAATACAGCAGCCAATTGGGTAAGTGGAATGTTTGGGTGGTATAATTTATTTGCGGCAGCGGTTGCCTTTTTATTACCAAAGTTGGCAGCACGAACCAGCAGGCGATTAACACACTCCCTTTCCCTACTTATTGGAGCGATTGGACTATCGTCTATTTACCTGCTTTCGAATCCTGACCACTTAATTTACTCCATGATAGGCATAGGCGTAGCTTGGGCTAGTATTTTATCGATGCCTTATGCAATTTTGACCGGTTCCCTACCCTCCGATAAAATGGGCGTTTACATGGGTATTTTTAATTTTTTCATTGTAATTCCTCAGATTTTAGCGGCCAGCATTTTAGGATTTTTGGTAAAAGACCTGTTTGCCGGCGAAGCCATTTATGCCTTATTATTAGGTGGTGGATCGCTGGTTATCGCGGCCATAATCACTTTATTTGTTCGAGACAACTAGCTTGTTTTTTTAAAAAAATAGACCTCAAACTTTCAGCATTTTCCTTCCGTATATGAAACTTAAACGAAGCTCCGGCATTTTAGTGCATCCAACCTCTTTACCTGGTGAATATGGAATTGGTTCCTTGGGACGTTCGGCATACGAGCTCATCGACTTTTTAGCCGCCTCGGGACAATCTTTTTGGCAAATATTGCCCTTGGGTCCGACCGGGTATGGCGATTCTCCCTATCAGTCCTTTTCCTCCCATGCCGGGAATCCGGTGTTAATTGATATTCCCTGGTTGATTGAGCGAAACTTGATTAGCTCCTTTCTCCCACCCTCCTTCCCCGAAGAAACCGTCGATTATGCCCAAGTAATTCCGTTTAAAGAGCGGGTTTTACGAGATGCCTTCCAAGCCTTTCAGGCCGGGAATCACTCCTTGCTTTATCAGGAGTTTGAAGATTTCAGAGCGAACGAGTCACATTGGTTAAGCGATTACAGTCTTTTCATGGCCTTGAAGAAAACCTTCGATTTAGTATCGTGGACTTTTTGGCCCGATGAACTAAAATTTCGGCAGGCAGAAGCAATTGCTCAGTATCGGCAACAGTTATCGGGCGAGATTCTTTATCAGGAGTTCCTTCAGTTTATTTTTTTCAAGCAGTGGCTGGAGATTAAAGCGTATGCTAACGGGCAAGGCATTCAAATTATCGGCGATATTCCAATTTATGTTTCGTCGGATAGTGTTGAAGCCTGGACAAAACCCGAGATTTTTCAAGTTAACGAGCGCTTAGAGCCCTTATTTGTTTCGGGTGTTCCACCAGATTACTTTAGCGAGACCGGTCAATTATGGGGTAATCCTGTTTACAATTGGGATTACTTACAAAGCACTCAATTTCAATGGTGGAAAGAACGGATTGAAGCCAGTATGAAGTTGTACGATGTGATTCGCATTGATCATTTCAGAGGATTTGCGGAGTATTGGGCTGTTCCTGCCGGCGAAGAAACGGCTATGAACGGTGAATGGCTGGATTGCCCCGGGAAAGAACTTTTCGATGAATTAAAAAATCACTTTGGAACCTTACCCTTCATAGCAGAAGATTTGGGTTTGATTACTGATTCGGTGGTGGAATTACGCGAGCGGTATGGATTTCCGGGTATGAAGATTTTACAATTTGCTTTCGACTCCGACGAGAAGAACAATTATTTGCCCCATACTTACGAAGAAAATTTTGTGGTTTACACCGGCACACACGACAATAATACCGTAAGAGGTTGGTTCGATGCCGCCAGCAGCGAGAATCGCGATGCACTCTTGAATTATATTGGGTATCCGGCAGAAGATGTTTCCTGGTCCTTAATGCGGATGGCTCACGCATCGGTAGCCGCTTTATCGATTTTTCCAATACAAGATGTTTTGAGTTTGGGCGAATCGGCCAGGATGAATGTACCTGGGACTACGTCGGGGAATTGGGACTGGCGATACCGTTCGGAGGCTTTGACCACCGCGTTGAGTGATCGCTTAAAGCAGCTTACCAAAACCTACGACCGTTGAGTTAGCAGGCAATGGTGAATCGAGTTTAACCGACAAAATGAGGTAAAGCAAACTTAGCGTTAGCTCTATCCTTTCGGCCGCATTTTATGCTTAAGCTTTTGGCTTTACAGAAAAATATTTACCCTAAGCTCTTTTTCGTAAAGAGGAATAAAAGCTACCGGGGATTCGATTCATTCCATTATTTTTAGGCAGCAAAACTATAATTGACGTAACATGTTGAGAGCTATTTTCCTTCTTATTTCCTTCTTGCTTGTTTGGAATCTGCATCGGGTAAACGGTCAGGAGCCCGGGCTGACTCTTGCCACGACTCAATCGGGTCTTAAGTACGAAGTTTATCTCCCTAAAACCTGGACAGGGGCTGAAAGTTTACCCTTACTGGTCTATTTTGAAGACGCCTCCGATACTGCTTCTTTTTTAGTCGATGGCAAGCGACGATCGTTGATGGAGATTGTTCATGAATCGGAAAAAGAATTCATTACGATTAGGCCCATTTTCACCTCCGACCATCCATTCTCCCCTGAGCATGTGTTTTCGATTCTAAAAGAAATCAGTCCACTCTATCGATGGAATTCGAAGCAAACCTATTTAGTAGGCATTTTCGAAGGAAATAAAATGTTGATTAACACCTTATTAAAAAACAAGGAACCATTTGCAGCGGCCGCGATGATTAGCCCTCGAAAACTTGAGGCCGATTTTAGTTACCTGCAAGGTTACCCCTTACTTTTCGTGCATGGCGAGATGGATGAATACTTGAGTCTGGGGCAGGCATGGAAATTAAAAGATGTATTGCTTGCGGCTAACATTGATTTAGTTTATTCGGTAGTTCCCTATGGAATGGAAGACATTTATTTGAAAGTACTTTCCAGTAAACCTATTTATAATTGGCTCTTGTCTTATCCCAAAGAGGAAGGGCAATAAAAACCTGAGATCCTATGCCAAAGACACTTCGATACCCGCTATTTTTTACTTTCCTGTTTCTATTCCAAATCACCCTTTCGGCACAACCCGAAGGGTTTCGGATTGATCCGCCGAACTGGTGGGTTTCGATGGAAAATCCGGAGCTCGAGTTGATGGTTTATGGAGAAGACATCCAATCCTATACGGTTGAGTTGAGTTATCCCGG
>CALGAK010000083.1 GCA_937954085.1 uncultured Bacteroidota bacterium | reverse complement strand
AGCGTTCGGGAAGCCAATAGCCAACAACTAAAAGCCAACAGCCAAATTGATTCATCAATAAAGCAGTCCAAACATCCACAAGGGAATCTTATTCCCAAAACCTATTTCCAAGTCATCCGACACGATAAATCCATTGGCGACATCGTTCAATTGTTTTGGAGTTTTATCCTTTCCTCCAACCTCAAAATAATAGTGTTCATCGACGAAAAAATCACCTTTATCCGTGTACTGCAAAGCGTGACGAAAACCTACCTGATTCGCAAAGAATGTTTCTCGGAGATTGCCTCGATTGCTATTCTCACGAGCCAAGACCCATATCAAATTGGTGTTCTCCAAATACAACTTCGCTGGTTTTTGTAAGCGAGAGATCCCTTTACTCCCACGGAACAGATTACGTGTTAAGCCAATCTCGTCCAAGTGATACAAATAGCTCAGTAAAGTAGCTCGATTCAGACCTATTCGTTCGCTTAATTTACTCACATTCGGAATAAAGGGAACCGACTCCCCTATTGCCAGCAACAATTGTTTAATCTTTGGAATGTATGCCAAATCGACCGATCGCAGCAAGGGCAATTCAACCTCCAGCATCATGCTGATTACTTCTCCTAAACGAATGGCATATAGGCCAGGTTGTTCTTGATAATAAGGATAATAACCTGTTTTTAAATAACTATCGAAATATTGAAAAGGCTTCACTTTTTGTAACACCGAAGATGCTTCCATTACATGATTATTCAGAATTTCTTCAAGCGTTAACTTTTTGATGAAAATCCCCGATTCCAGACTCAAATATTCCCGAAAAGAGAAACCTTGCATGGTGTAAACTACTGCCCTTCTGCTCAAATCGGCACGTGCATTCAGGATTTCCAATAAGGACGAACCCGTAAAGACAATCTTTAACTGAGGATAATCATCGTAGAGGTTTTTTAACACTTGCGACCATCCCTCGTATCGATGTACCTCGTCGAGGAACAAGTATTTCCCTCCCTTTTTCTGAAAAGTCGAAACAGTATCAAGTAGAGAGTGAGCATTGAACCAAATGGAATCCAAGCTAACATAGAGTGTTTGATCCAGCACATCCGACAGATGTAGCTTGATGTATTGCAACAAGAGCGTCGTTTTACCGATTCCCCTGGCTCCTTTTATTCCAATTAAACGAGCATTCCAATCGACCTCTTCCATGGTCGATCGTATAAAATCGATTGGGGTATGCTGCAGTTTCTGATGAAACCGTTCAATTAATTCCTCCATTTTATTGTATGTTATACCATACAAAACTACCAAAATATTGTTTGCTGTGATAAACAATTTTCAACTCAAAATTTCCACGTTCCGATAAGTGTAGATCGGGGCCGATCGGTGAATGGTGAACGTCGGAGCGCAGCGGAGATCCCGGTGGCGGAGCC
>CALGAK010000082.1 GCA_937954085.1 uncultured Bacteroidota bacterium | reverse complement strand
ATTCCAGTTTAAAGGAAATCCTGCAACAGCGAACTACCGCGCGCCTCAACCACAACGAACTGCCGCGCGCTTCCCGGCGCGTGGCAATCTCTCGAGATTAAGGAAGATTTACCCCAACGGATGTTATCAGTTAGTTTATAAGGGTTTTAATCGGAATCTTTTAAAAACCACGCGCCGGGAGCCGCGCGGTAGTTTCTTATTGCTGAGTCGCGCGGTAGTTTCCTATTGCTGAGTCGCGCATTAGCTTTCTATTGCTGAATCGCGCGGTAGTTTCCAGTGAGAGATTCATACCACAAACATCTCTTTTTTCCCTACCTTAAGAGCCTTTAAACTGCTGGTTATGAAAAAGGATTTTGCTTATCGGAACCTAACCCTTGGAGAGGTAGAACAATTGGTAAACTGGGCTGCGAATGAAGGATGGAATCCCTCGCCATTCGAAGCAAAAGCTTTCTTTGAAGCCGATCCGGAAGGGTTCGTTGGATTCTTCGACGGAAATGAACTAATTGCCGGTGGTGCCATCGTAGCTTACGGGGAAGAATATGGCTTTATGGGACTTTTCATCGTTCAGCCAACTTATCGCAAGCAGGGATTAGGAAAAGGCTTATGGTACCGACGACGCGATGCGCTCAAAGCTCGCCTTAATCACGATGCGCCTATTGGAATGGATGGCGTAGTTGCTATGCAAGAATTTTACGCTCGAGGCGGATTCAATCTTGCTTTTCGCGACGAACGGTACGAATGCATAGGTTCCTCCTTCTCGATTCATCCATCGATCCGTCTACTAAAGGATGAAATTCCCAAGGAATTAGAAGAATATGATCGGGAATGCTTCGGATTCCATCGATCAAAATTCTTACACGCCTGGCTCAAAATGCCCGAATCGACCACCTTTATTTACGAAGACTCAAGGAAAATACAAGGTTATGCACATCTGCGAAAAGTGATGAAAGGCTATAAAATCGGGCCCCTATTCGCAAATAATAAGCAGATAGCCACGGAATTATATCACGCTTGCCTGGATCGAGCTAATCATGAACCGGTTTACCTCGATATACCTGGAAATAATCCCATTGCACGTGAATTAGTCCAAGATCATCAGGCACAATTTGTCTTCGAATGTGGACGTATGTACCTTGGTGAGGCACCAAAGCTGCCACACGAAAAAATTATTGGAATAACAAGCTTCGAATTAGGCTAAGATTCCTTTATTTTACCCTTTACAAATGCCTAAAGTTGAAATTGGGCTTAAACTTTCGCTACATGAAACTGCTTTTACCGAAACTGCTGACCATCCTTCTGCTCCTGAATGCTTGCTCAAGCGATTTCCCAGAGGAAATGAAAAAAGTCGAAAAGCTGCTGCATTCCAACGATAGTCTTCGAAAAACAATGCTCAGTATCCCACTGAATCAAATGGATAGCATCCTGGGAGTCACAAAAGAGGGACTCATCCTCCTGTCGGAACATCAACCGAGTAACGACGAAAAGGAAGATTACCTCTTGTACATGAACTGGTATAGCGATGTAAATAAGACTTTTAACCGTAGCTTGCCCCGATATCAGTCTATTCAAAAAGCCTTATCGGAATCGCATGCCCAACTCGAAGCATTGCATCACGATTTGAAACATAATTTAATTGCCGATACACTCGTTCAACGATATATCACAGAGGAAGAAATGATCCTAAGCCAATTGAAAAATCAAATTCAAACTTGTCAGGAACGCTTTGAAATGAAACAAAGTCTTTTCTTCGAAATAAATCAAAAGGTGGAATCCTACTTGCAAAGCATTCGACCGCCCAATGAAAAGGAATGAATCGCAAAAATACCGAACTGTTATGATCGACCAGTACATCTACGAACTACTTAAAGAAAACCAACGGGTTATCGTACCCGATTTGGGTTCATTTATGCTGGGGAAGGATCGCGAAGATAATTCCTACGAGATCACCTTTAACGACTTTTTGCGTTTCAATGATGGGGTGCTCATCGAGCTGGTGGCGCGCCGCGAAAAAATCAATAAGTCTGAAGCATCCAGTCAGGTAAAAGCTTACGTGGCAGCCATCCACGAGCAGGTCAATGCAGGCGAGCGAGTGTACCTCGAGGGCATGGGACATGTGTTTCGGGATCCGAATGGGAAGCTCGCTTTTGCCACTGAATTTCTTCATAGCGACACCGGTGCTGCTGAAAAAACTGCTGCTAAAGATGAATCAACCAGTCTCTCGAGCGAATCGAAGGTCATTCCGGCCTCTCCTGAGCCTGATCCGAATGAGAGTAAAACTTCTGAATCGGCTAACGAAGCAGAAATCGAAACTCAACATGAATTAGCGGGAAGCACATCAGATTCCCCGGAAAGTGCTGCACCAAAAGCCGACGAGCCATTCAACAGCTCGAAAGAGGAATCGCAACCAGCCGAAGAATCTAAGGGTTCCAAGATGATGGGAACACCCCCACCAGCAGCAAGTGAGGGGTATCAACCGAAGTCAACAGCAAGCAGTCCAAGCTATCAAGCTGAATCGGATCAACGTCCACCGGTTATACCTGTGAATCGGTCCAAAGATCGAAACTGGATACCGGCGATATTCCTCAGTTTGTTTTTGGTAGTTGTGTTGCTCGGAGCCAGTTACTTTTTTTATCCCGATTGGTTCTTCAGCCCTAATCCACCCACCACCGACTACCAGGTTCCTATTGTCCCCGAAAAAGGGGGTAAAGGTAAATCTGCCGAAACCTCCCGTGCATCGAAAGCAGAGGGGAATGAGGCCGTCTTGAATTCATTGCCTCAAGAGCAATCAGTTGATGATCAACTAGATGAAGGGAAGGAAGGCTTGCTTTCCGGCACGACAGAGCCTGCTGGAACAGACCAACTTGTCGATGAAAAGGAGTCCTCTGAATCGACTCCTCCCACGGAGCCAATCGACCAAGCTTCTCGATCGAAATCCGAATCGATGGCGGCGAATGCCAACTCAGATGATAAACCAAGGGAACAGCAAGCGATCGAAGAGCCCAAGACGGAGGTTGAGCCTGATGAAATTTTCGACCCGGTCGATTTTACGCAACAGTACCCTTATCATGTGATTGCCGCCTCGTATCCAAGCGAGCAAGAAGCCTTAGCCGGGGTAATGAAATTGAGAAAGCAAGGCTTCTCCTCGAATTTGGTGAATCAGAAAAATGGCTACTTCCGCGTTTCCTTCAATTCCTTTGAAACGAAGGCTGAAGCCCTTGTTTATCTGGAAGAAATACGCCAGCAACCTTTCGCTAAAAATGCCTGGTACCTTTATTATCGCGGAAAACCTTAGTACAATAAATGGTCGTATGGATAGCGAGCCGTGTGTATTTCGTACACATGTTCGTAAAGCCGTTCTTTAAACTCTTCGATATTACGTTTCTCCAGTGCCGAAATGAAAATACAGGTTTCGTTAGCACCTGCCATCCAGCTTTTTTTAAGGTCGTCGAGGCTGTAATTTTCGCGCTGCATCGGCGTTAAATCGTCGGCTTCCTTGTGAACATAGCTAAAGGCATCTATTTTATTGAAGATAAGATAGGTAGGTTTGTCGGCGCACTGAATATCCTGAAGGGTTTGCCGAACCACATTTACCTGATCTTCGAAATGGGGGTGGGAAATATCGACTACGTGCAGCAAGATATCCGATTCGCGTACTTCGTCGAGCGTCGATTTGAATGATTCTACCAGGTGTGTAGGCAATTTTCGAATAAAACCGACTGTATCGGACAGTAGGAAAGGTAAATTTCCGATTACCACTTTTCGTACCGTGGTGTCGAGTGTTGCAAAGAGCTTATTTTCAGCAAATACATCCGACTTACTCAGCATGTTCATGATGGTCGATTTCCCTACGTTGGTATAACCGACCAAGGCGACCCGAATGAGCTGTCCGCGATTTTTCCTCTGCGTAGCCATTTGTTTATCGATTTTGCTCAATTGCTCTTTCAAACGAGCAATCCGATCGCGAATGACCCGACGGTCAGTTTCAATTTCCGTTTCTCCCGGTCCGCGTAAACCGATTCCGCCTCGTTGTCGCTCAAGGTGGGTCCACATGCGTGTTAAGCGAGGAAGGAGATACTGATACTGAGCTAGTTCTACTTGCACTTTAGCGTGAGAGGTGCGTGCGCGTTGGGCAAAAATATCCAGGATAAGGTTGGTTCGGTCGAGGATTTTGCAACCAGCCAGCTTTTCGATATTCCGTAATTGTGTAGGACTCAGTTCATCGTCGAAGATGATTGAGTTGACCTCCTGCTCTTTTACGAAAGCGATGATTTCGTCGAGTTTCCCCGGACCGACAAAGGTACGTGGATTAGCAACCTCAACTTTTTGCACAAAGCGTTCGATTGGTTCGCCGCCTGCCGTTTCGGCGAGGAAGGCTAGTTCATCGAGAAATTCCTGCACTTGTTTTTCGTTCTGATGTTGATTGATAATTCCTACCAACACCACTCTTTCCCGTTCATCTGCTGTTAAATATCCACTCATAATTAATTTGTTTTCAAGCTTACAAAAATGACATAAAAAACCCGGTTTGATTACCAAACCGGGTTTTTCAATCGATTAAGCTAAAAATGGTTAGCCTAATCGGAAGTTAATCGGAACATTGTATCCTACGCGCACCGGTTTGCCACGTTGTTTACCGGGAGTAAATTTAGGTAATGCTTTGATTACTCGTTGTGCTTCTTGATCGAGAGCTGCATCGACTCCCCGCAACAGTTTAACATTGATTACATTTCCTTTTTGGTCGATAACGAAGGAAACGAATACCCGTCCTTGAATTCCATTTTCGCGAGCGATTTCAGGATACTTAATGTTTTCGCGAATAAATTTTTGGATAGCGGCATCGGTTTCTTCTTTCGTGCTGCAACCGGGGAACAAAGGCATATCTTCAGCGATGAAGAATACTTGAGTGTCTTCCTCTTCTTCTTCGAATTCGACGATTTCAATTTCCATGTCCTGATCCGATTCTGAATCGAACAGGTCTAATTCATCTTCGATTTCGATATCGTCTTCAACGATATTGAGGATTTCGGTTACTTGTGGTGGCGGTGGTGGTGGTGGTGGTTTCACTTCTTCCGGACGAGTGATCGGGATAATTTCTTCCTCGATGTTGATGTCCGAGAGGTCGCCTAAATTACCGGCTCCTTTGGTGGTTGTTCCCCACTCGAAGGCGAGAAGCAGCACACTGAGGACAATTACAAAACCTGTAAGCAGGAAGATATTCCGCTTATTTTCGAGGTTTGCATGTTCGTTTTTCTTCAGTTCCATGGCTCAATTTTTAGCGCGTTAAAGCTAATGAATAAACGAAATCCATCAAAGAAATATTATGCGATGAAGCGAAAATTAAGAATGAATCAAGATTGGGGC
>CALGAK010000081.1 GCA_937954085.1 uncultured Bacteroidota bacterium | reverse complement strand
GTGATTTAGCCTCCCTGCCGGTACAATTCCGACAGGAGAATAGCGGAGGCAGTGGCAACGTTGAGGCTCTCGGCAATGGAAAGCGGATGCGATGGAATGCTTATGCGACGATGAATGAGGGGCAACATTTGCTCCGATATTCCCTGACCTTCGTTCCCTAAAACAAAATGAGTCGCATCGCTTAAGCGCTCGCGAAACAGGCTTTTCCCATCCATAAACGTTCCGTAAACGCTCGCTTGAGGCAGCGTTGAAAAGTATTCCGGCAAATCGAAATACGACCAATCGATGCGAAGAAAACTACCCATGCTCGCTTGAATTACTTTCGGGTTGAAATAATCGACACTATCCTTGGAAAGAACGATTTTCTGGTATCCAAACCAGTCGGCTAATCGAATAATGGTTCCCAGGTTTCCCGGATCGCGAATGCCATCGAGCACGATAATCGGTGTTTTATGCGGAAGCGGGATCCAGGGATGGTCGGGTTTTTCAATCACCATCATCACTTCTTGAGGATGAGCTAGTTGCGATACTTTTTTCATGCCTGCTTCGTTGGTCTCGATGATTTCGAAACCCGATGTCTTCGGGTTATTGCTTTCCAACCACGACGGAAGGGCAATGAGGTATTGGATTTTGGCATTCGACTTCAATACCTCCGGGCATATTTTATTCCCTTCGGCCAGGAAGAGACGATGTTCGTCGCGGTATTTTTTATGCTGCAACGACTGAATGAGTTTTATTTTGGCTTTACTGAGCATTAACCCTTGGTCCATTCCATTGAAAACTCCTGTTGAAAATGAGTCTTCAGTTTTGCTTTTACTTCCTCCAGGTCGATTCCTTTTCCGAGTTCTTTTTCCAGGGAGGTAACCCCTTTATTGGTAAATCCACACGGATGAATGGAGTTAAAATAGTCGAGTTGCGTATTGATGTTAAAGGCGAATCCGTGCATGGTAACGAACTTGCTGGTGCGCACTCCGATAGCACAAATTTTTCGCTCTTTGCCCGGAATACCTGCATCGAGCCATACTCCGGTTGCCTGATCGAGCCGGCTCGATGAAATGCCATAGTCGAGGAGGGTTTTGATGACCACTTCTTCGAGTTTTTCGATATACGTTTTCAGTCCTATCGAAAAATTCTCTAAATCCAGGATGGGGTAGGCCACTATTTGTCCGGGACCGTGAAAAGTAATGTCGCCTCCTCGATTGGTTTCGACGTATTCGGCCTGAATTTTTTGCAATTCGAGGGTAGAAATGAGGAGGTTGTTTTGGTCGCCACTTTTGCCCAGGGTATAAACCGGGGGGTGTTCCACAAAAAAGAGGTAATTCGGTGTTGAACCAGGACTTGTTTCCGGATGGTTTTGATTCCGTTTTTTCTGTTCGATGATGGCGTTGAAATGAGTTTCCTGTAAATCCCAAGCGGAACGATAATCCATTCGACCCAAATCCCGAAACAAGACCTGATGATTCATTGTCGTTTATTTAATGTGTCGTTCGGCGTGATACGATGAGCGAACCATGGGACCACTTTCCACATGGCGGAATCCTTTTGCTTTGCCCACTTCGTGGTAGTACTTGAATACTTCGGGATCGATGTATTCCTGTACTTCGAGATGTGCTTTTGTGGGCTGGAGGTATTGACCAATGGTTAGCACGCTTACTCCTACGGCTCGTAAATCGTCCATGGTTTCGATTACTTCTTCTTGGGTTTCGCCCAAGCCGAGCATGATTCCCGATTTAGCCACAATGCCTTGCGATGCAATGAATTCGAGCACTTTCAAGCTCAAATCGTATTTTGCCCGCGATCGGATTTTAGGCGTTAGTCGGCGAACGGTTTCGAGGTTATGCGAAATAACTTCCGGTTTTTCATCGATTACCTGTTGTATATGCTTTTGAATTCCGTTGAAATCGGGAATGAGGACTTCCATGGTAAGACCGGGATTCAGTTCTTTTACTTTTCGGATGGTCATGGCCCAAATTTCGGCGCCTCCATCTTCTAAATCGTCGCGATCGACCGAAGTAATCACGGCGTGTTTAATTTGTAGGAGTTTGATGGAAGTGGCTACGCGCTGAGGTTCGGCGTAGTCGGCAGCCATGGGCTTGCCCGATTTCACGTTGCAGAACTTGCAAGCCCGTGTGCAGATATCGCCCAGGATCATGAAGGTCGCTGTTCCGGCGCCCCAACATTCGGCCTGGTTAGGACAAGCACCGCTAGTACAAATGGTGTGTAGTCCATGCTCTTCGATTACACCGCGCACTTGTTTAACGGTTTCACCGAGGGGAAGCCGTATTTTCAACCAATCGGGTTTGCGGCGACTATTTATGAGTTTACTTTCCATGTTATTCAATAATTGTCAATTCGTTAATGAGGTTTTGAGCCCCGGCTAGTTTATCGATTACAAAAAGGATAAAACGGCTATCGACCACAATAGTTCGCTGCAATTCGGGTTCAAAAGCAATATCGCCACTCATGGCTTCCCAGTTGCCATCGAAGGCGCAGCCGATTAATTCGCCTTTCCCGTTCAGGACGGGCGAACCGGAATTTCCGCCGGTTATATCGGTATTGGTAATGAAATTGACAACCAATTCTCCTTTATCGTTGGTGTATCGTCCGTAATCCTTGGTTTCGAATGCTTGTTTTAAATTATCGGGCACATCGAATTCCCAGTTGTTGGGAATTTCTTTTTCCATGATTCCTTCAATGAGGGTGTAGGAATCGTAGTAAACAGCATCGGCCGGCTGGTAGCCGCCTATGGTTCCATAGGTGAGTCGCATCGTGAAGTTGGCATCGGGATAAAAATCGCGGTTTGCTTCCATTTCCCGTAATCCGGCCAAAAAGAGGCGTTCTCCTCGTTGAATGGACTCGTTCACGGGGTCGGTGAGCTTTTTCACTTCCAGGTAGGATTCAACAAAGGCACGGAACAATTCATAAGCCTCGTCTTTGGCATATTTTTCCGGTTTATCGAGGAGCTCTAAACAAGCTTCTTCGCTGGCAAAAGCTGAATTTTTGAAGAGTTTTTCGGCAAATTTGCTGTAATCGCCTTTGGCTTTGCGGGCTATTTTTTTGAATTCATCGGGATGAAATGCTTCGGGTACATTTTCCTCGTAGAGTAAGAGCATGGCTGCTAGTACTTTTTGATCGGTCGGGGCGTGAAAATCCTTAAAGTGGCTGGTAATGGTGGCTCGGAGTTGGTCGTTGTTGGTTCCTTTTGCCTGCGTTTGCCGGGTTACTAAATTCGCAAAAGTCAGGATCTCGCTCCCTCTGGCGATAGCCTCCATGAAATAATTCGAAGCATTTTCGTATTGAAAAAGTTCGCGGTATCCATTCAGTACAAGGGGCAGAGCGTTTCCGTAGATTTCCTGTTTACCCGGGTTAGCCTGCAACCATGCTTCGAAACGTTTTTCTAATTCTAATTTCCGGTCGATTACTTTGTTGCGCTTAAGCTGTTTCACCTGACCAATGGAGTATTTCCAATAATTCGATGTGCGCGCTTGTTTCGAGGCATATTGAATGAACACATCGGGGTCGGCATCCATGCTGGCGCGGTAAATATCGAGTTTGGCCGTTCTAACCTGAATGATGGTGGGAGCGGAGTATTCGAGCAACTTTTCTACACCGGCCGAGGAGAGGTAGCGGTTGGTTCGACCGGGGTAGCCTAAGATCATGGTAAAGTCGTTTTCCTGATAGCCTTTCAGGGAAATGGGGAAATGATGTTTCGGCTGAAGCGGAACGTTCTCCGGGGCATATTCCGCTGGACTACCATCGGGTGCAGTATAAACTCGGAAAAGGCAGAAATCGCCCTTGTGTCGGGGCCACATCCAGTTGTCGGTATCGGCTCCGAATTTTCCAATTCCCCAGGCGGGTGTTCCAACGAGGCGTACATCTTTAAATACTTCGTAGAGAATCAGGTAGAATTCGTTTCCGGCAAAAAATGGATAGACCCGTGCTTCGTAATGATTGTTGCTCGTTGCTTCCTTTTCAATTTTTTTGCTTTCGGCGAGAATTATCTCATTGCGTTCCTTCTCGGTCATTTCGGGTTGTAGGAGCGCATTGATTCGTTCACTTACATTTTCCATACGAATCAGAAATTTTACCGATAAACCGGGATTAACCAGTTCCTGATTTTTGTCGTAAGCCCAGAATCCGTTTTGCAGGATATCGTTTTCCACGCTGCTGTGTTGTTGAATTTGCCCTAATCCGCAGTGGTGATTGGTTAAGAGTAAGCCTTCGGCCGAGATCATTTCGCCGGTGCATCCACCTCCAAACTGCACAATTGCATCTTTTAACGACGATTGATTGATGTTGTAGATATCGTCGGCCATGAGTTCCAGACCCAGTTGCTTCATCTTGGCTTCGTTGAGCTGTTTCAAGTACAAGGGCAGCCACATTCCTTCGTCGGCCGAAACACGAGGTTGAAAAGAAATGAAGACGATAAGGAGTAAAATGCTTGTTCTATAAATGAGGTGCATATTTTACAAGATTTGGTTAGTTATTAAGAACTTGCAAACTTACCAAACTTGCTGTTTTTAGCCGAGAAGAAAAAATGTTTTTCGGCCTCTTCCTTAACATGTTTGAGCAAGGAATTACAAGGAAATGGGCAACGACGATAATCAAAGACCTTTTCTTACTTTTGAGGGCAACAAAAGAACGCTTCCCATGCAACGATTGATGACTTCCTTCTGGTTAAGTGTGCTGCTTATGCTGCTTTTCACCGGCTTACAGGCTCAAATTCTGGACTGGACTACTCCCTACGAAAAATCGAAGGGGATGGAAACGCCCCGCTACGAAGAAACGCTGCGGTTTTGTAAACAGCTGGCTTATAATTCCGATGATATTCATTACGAGGCTTTTGGCTACAGTCCGCAAGGTCGGGAATTACCCTTGTTGATTTTCAATTCCGATGGGAAATTTACCCCGGAAGAGGTGCGCGCTTCGGGGAAAGTGGTAGTGTTGGTACAAGCTGCTATTCATCCCGGCGAACCGGCGGGAAAAGATGCCGGATTGATGCTCTTTCGCGACTATTTTATCGACGGTAAAGACCAAGAAAAATTGAATAATATCTGTGTGCTGTTTATTCCCATTTTTAACGTAGATGGGCACGAACGATGGAGCAAATACAACCGGATTAATCAGAAGGGGCCGGTCGAAACCGGATTCCGGGCCAATGCACAGAACTTGAATCTGAATCGTGATTACCTAAAAGCCGACTCACCCGAAATGCGTCAATGGCTAAAGATGTTTCATACCTGGTTACCCGATTTTTTCATCGATACGCATACAACCAACGGAGGCGATTACGAGTATCCGATTACTTATCACATGGAGGTTTATGGGAATATGGAAGAAAAACTGACGCGTTGGCAGCAGGAAGATTTCATTCCCAGCATGGAGAAATACATGGAGCTTAAACAAATGCCGATCTTTCCCTATGTGCAGTCGCGTGAATGGCATAATCCGGAAAGTGGTTTACGCTCGGGAGTTGGCTCACCGATGACCAGCACTGGTTATGTGGCGCTGATGAATCGGCCGGGATTGCTCATCGAAACACACATGCTGAAGCCCTATCCGGTTCGGGTTGAATCGACCTATGAGTTGCTCAAATTTAGTTTGGAATATGTGTCGGAGCGCTCGCTTACTTTGCAATCGCTTGTTCAGTCGGCCGATAAAAAAACTCAATCTCGTTTATTTCGTCGGAGAGCTTTTCCGCTCAATTTTCAAATAAACTACAGCGATAGCACCTTGGTTCGTTTCAAAGGAGTTGAATACGAAAAAGTGCTGTCGGAACTGACCGGTAAAGAGTGGTTTCGCTACGGGAAAGCTAAACAGGAGTTCGTTCGGCCGTATTTTAATGTGTCGGAACCAAGCGATGAGGTGAAATTGCCCGAAGCATATTTCATTCCGCCGGAGTGGACCGAAGTGATTGAGCGATTGCAGTGGCATGGGGTCGAGTTTTTTGTGATGGAAGATGCTACTTTTCAATTATTCGAAAGTTACGAGTTCACGGAAGTGGAGTGGGATCGACGACCGTTTGAATCGCGACTAAGGTTGAATATTAAAGCGTTTGAACCGATTGAGGAGAACAGGTTTTTGCCGGTAGGAAGTATTTACATTCCCATTGAACAGGTGCGTGCTCCCCTCATTGCCCATTTATTGGAACCACATGCGAATAATTCCCTTTTGAGTTGGGGCTTCTTTAACAGCATTTTCGAGCAAAAGGAGTATGCCGAGATTTACGTTATGGAGCCAATGGCTCTAGAAATGATTAAAAAAGATCCTGAGTTAAAAGAGCGCTTCGAGCAATTTAAGGCAGATAATCCTGAATTGGCGAATAACCACTGGGCTCTGATGAATTGGTTTTACAAGCAAAGCCCTTACTACGATAGACTAATCAACAAGTACCCGGTTCTTAAATTAAACCGAGTGAAGAAATATGGCGTTAAACACGATTTAAAATCTTTTTAGTTCTCTACGATGAGCAAAACCGATCTAAACACCTATCCCACCTGGGAAGAAGCTATTACCAAGTATCCCTACCTGGAGTCGATTCTAGCAAAGACACAGGATTACAAACAAGCCGAAGTATTCAAGCTCCTTTTTTCCTGTATTGATTTAACGAGTTTGGAAACGACCGACCACCCGGCCAAAATCCGGGGCATGTGCGAGCGAGTAAATGGTATGGGGCAGCATATTCCTGATTTTCCTTCGGTAGCCTCCATTTGTGTTTATCCTTCGATGGTGGATACGGTCAAGCATCATTTGAAACAAAAGGGCGTTGGTATTACCTCGGTAATTGGTGGTTTTCCGTCGTCGCAAACTTTTACTGAAGTTAAAGAGCTGGAAACCGAAATGGTATTACTCGATGGAGCCACGGAGGTCGATTTGGTGATGCTGGTGGGTAGTTTTCTGGAAGGGAAGGAGCGTGCTGTTTCGCACGAGATTCATGAGATAAAGCAATTACTCCCCAAGCAGCATCTGAAAGTGATTTTGGAAACTGGTGCTTTGCCTAATGCGGCAGCGATTTATCGGAGCGCTTTGCTGGCTTTGGAGGCTGGTGCCGATTTCGTTAAAACATCGACCGGGAAAATGCAACCGGCAGCTACCCCTGAGGCAGCTTATGCGATGTGTATTGCCTTGGCGGAATACCACGGAAAGCATCAAGTAGCCAAAGGCTTTAAGCCGGCAGGAGGGATTGCCGATACCGACGAAGCGTTGAAGTATTATGCCATTGTGAAGGAAATTCTGGGCGATTCCTGGTTGCATCCGACCAAGTTCCGCATTGGAGCCAGTCGCTTGGCGAATGCCTTGCTCGCCGATTATCATGCGCTGGAGGGGAAAGCTTTTGAACCCTATTTCTAGTTTTCGAGTAAGCCTCTACGTTTTTTATACCGACACGAGAGGAAAAAGTACAGGAAGAGAAGCATGAAAAGGGATACGAGGGTAAGCACTGCAATGAGGCTAAGCTGGTCGAGCCGTTGATCGGCTAGCTGGTCGATTTTCGCATTTTTTTCCTCTTTTAAGCGCTCAATTTCAGCCTGAAGGGAGTCGATGGTGAGTTGTAACTCCATTGTTTGAACCGAAGGGTTGTTTTGACTGATAAGCGTTGAATCGGTTTGAGCATTTCCTGTGGTCAGGAGAAAGAACAGGAAGGTGATATTGAACAGGAGCGTTTTCATGATACGGGTTTGAGTTTAGGTGATACGAATAACTTTATCGGGACAATGGTTGGCTACTTCTTGAAAGAGCTGTCGCTCGGTATCGGGTAATTCCAGCACCTCTATGTTTTGATAGGGCGTGGCTCCGATCAAATCGGCTAAGCCATCGTTGGAATTGATTTGGTAGTATGCCGGCAGGAAATCGACACATACTTGGCAGCCACTGCAATGGGATCTGCGATGTTCAACACGAATCATGCTTATTGGGTAATTACTTCGCTGGCATTTACAATTTTATAAATCTTATCGGCACGTCGCACTTTATCGCTTACCGGTATCGAGAATCGTTCTCCTTTTCGGGCTTGCTGAACTACTTGCAAATCGACACGGATTTCGACGATTTTTTGTTCGAGCACTCCGGTAGTAGGACCGGTAATGATAATTTCGTCGCCTACCTGCAGTTCGCCGGTTTCAACTACAAACTCCCCAACACCTAATTTGCTGAAATAGTTCAGCGCTTTGGCTACATAAACTTTTCTTTTCGTTGCTTGCGAACCGTACTGATTGCTCCATTCGCCCAGTTTGCGTCCGAGGTAGTAACCATCCCAGAAACCTCGATTGAAAACGGTTCCTAATTCTTCGGTTAAGGTTTCGCTTAGCTCCGGGGTATATTTTCCTTCTACATAGGCATCGGCTGCTTTGCGATAACTACGCACAACGGTTTTGACGTATTCGGCACTCCGAGCACGTCCTTCAATCTTTAAAACACGCACCCCCGCATCGAGCACTTCGTCGAGAAATCCTACTGTGCAAAGGTCTTTGGGCGACATGATGTACTCGTTATCGATTTCGAGTTGGTAACCGCTCTCTTTTTCGGTTACGGTGTAAGCTTTTCGGCAAGTTTGCCGACATGCACCTCGATTTGCCGATGAGTTTTGTTCGTGCAGGCTTAAGTAGCATTTACCGGAAACGGCCATGCAAAGCGCTCCATGAACAAAAGCCTCCAGTCGAATCAAATCTCCTTTGGGGCCACGAATATCCTGTTCCTGAATAGTTTGGTGAATGGCTTTTACTTGTCGTAAACTCAGTTCGCGGGCGGTTACGACCACATCGCAGTATTGAGCGAAGAAACGTAAGGCTTCGGTATTGCTGATATTGAGCTGGGTGGATGCATGGATGCTTAAACCGATTTGGTGGGCATAGATGAGTGCTGCCATGTCGGAAACAATCACGGCATCGACCTGAGCAGCAAGCGCAGTATCCATGATTTTTCGCATCATAATCAGGTCTTTATCGTACAAGACCGTGTTTACGGTGAGATAAGCTTTAACTCCATTCTCTTTGCATAAACTGGCAATGGTTTTCAGGTCGTCGAGGTCGAAATTATTCGTGCTTTTCGAGCGCATGTTGAGTTGGCCGGCACCAAAATAGACCGACGATGCTCCTCCTTGAAAGGCAGCCATGAGCGATTCAAACGAACCGACCGGAGCCATGATTTCTATGTCTTCTTTTCTCAAATTCATGGCGGCAAAAGTATGGATTTATCCTGCTAGTTGGAAGCGAACACTGAATCCAAAATTCCAGTTACTGGTCGGGTAAGAGTTACTAATGAAAGGTTTATTGTTCGTGTAGTCGATAAAGGCTCGTACATTGAATCGGTCGCTCAGGACATAATCGGCGTTGGTCTTGATACCAATTACCCGTTGTCCGCTGGTAGGCTGTGTTGCTCCAATACCATCGATTTGACGGATAATCGAACGGTTTTCCCGATAGGAGAAATCGAATCGAACGGTTAAATCCGATTTGAATTCGCGCCCGGAGATGAAAATGGCAACCTGACTGAAACGATACCCGGCTCCGACAATGTATTCCTGGTTCCGCATTTCGGTAATTTGTTGATTGGCAAAACTAAGGGTCATGTTTCGGGTCGATTTCATTTCTACACGGGTAGTCATGCTGTTGTTCCAGGTCATATCGAAATTGAGCAAGGGGCTAAACTGTTCGTTGATCGAAACGGCCGCAATTTCGTTTTGCGGAAGGAAGTTGTCGAGCAAGTCGCGGGTTTGCGATAAACCGTCTTCGTTCTCCCGATAAAATAGGTTGGTGGTATAAGAACCCACGTTGTAGGTAGAACGGTAGGTATGATTAACCGCTACCGTTTTGATGTATTTTTTCACCCATTCAATGTCGCTTAATCCATCCCAGGTAAGGCGCCAGTTCGGACGGAGGTTGAGCAGGTTTGGGAAGGCCGACAGCGAGATATTGTCGGGCGATGTATTGGTATAAGCTGCCAGGAAAGCGGGTATCATTACGTTTTGAGAGCTTGGTCCGTAGCCTTCGGGGAAACCTGTTTCCGGAGAAGCTGCCCCACCGTAATTAGGATCGAGGGCAGCTCGTTCGTCGCGGAATCGTTGTGCAATGGTAATTCGGTAATTTTTAAAATTCTCGAAGGTTTGCGAATAATCGTCTTCCCCAACCGGTTCAAAGGAGGTTCCAATGGTCATAATGGTCATGGAGAAATTACCGCTAATGCTGAGGCTGTTCGAAGTAAAGGTTCCGGTCGAATCCTGGAGGTAAAACTCCGATGAGTTTCGGTTGGCTGTTCGATTAGCGGTAACATCTACTCGCATGCCCGGAATCGGTTCAATGGAACTTCGAATATTGATGTTTTCATTTTCGTTCATGGCGAAGGGAGTATTCAGGATCGGGTCGCCGGTTAACCAACCACTTTCGGCCGCATTCCGGGCTAAATTTGGGTCTTGCCATCCCAGAATGAAGGGAATACCCGGAACAATAGCTCCACCAAGCATGGTGCTTCCGAAGAGTCGCGATTCGGGTAAGTAACCGGGCAAAACGGTTCCGGCTCCCAGTGTATAACTCACCGAGAAATTTTTAATTCCCATTAAGGTTACTAAACTTCGTTCGAGGATAATTTTCAGGTAATTAACCGATTCCTTTTTTCGTCCTTTGATTACCACTTTCACATTCTGCTTATCTTCTTCGAGTAAGTAGGTTACGCGGTCTTCGCTTATCACTTTTTGTTGCCCAAAAACCCTGTTCCCTTTTTCGTCGAAACAGGTTACCTCAACGTCTTCGGTTCCAAGCTGGTGATTAAATCCGCGAGGTGTACCGGCGGTGAAATTCACTCCTGTCCTTTCGTAAGTTACGATTTCAGTTCCATCCTCCTTGTCTTCTTCCTTGTCGCCATCTTTTCCGCCTCCGCGTTGGGGTGGTGGTCGCATGCCTCCCCGCTGTCGACCGCGCCCGTTGTATTTCTGATTTAAGGTTTTCAGATAGGGCACCTTATTATACAAGGTAAGCATGTTGATCTGAGAATTGGCCTGCATCGAGTTGGCATTCTTAATGGTATTCCCAATTACAATGCTATCGGTTAGTATCGGGCTGGTTATCCAATCGTAGCTTCCGGTGTAGCGTAAGGATAAGGAGGTGAAATCGAGTAAAGGTAATCGGTTGATGGGTACGTTCCAGTTCACATTCAGGATGTGATTGTATTGGGTGGTTCGTCCAAAATTGCTGAAGTTACGCCACACTTCATCGCGCCATTGCTGGTAACCCAGAGGGTCTTCGTCGCGGTTAATGCGCCCATCGGGTTCGTCGATACGAGCCATGTTGGTTGCCGAGAAATCGACCTTTAGCGCACGACTCAGGTCGTATTTCACATCGTAGTTCCGATTCCATACGAAGTTTTTCTGGAAGGTAACCGGTATTTCTACCTCAGCATTATCGAGATAATTGGTATTTAAATTCCGCATTTTCGATTCCAGGTAATTGCGGTTAATCTCGGTGCGGAAAGCAATTTGCTGGGGTAAATAAAAGAAGTTAAAGTCTTTGATCAATCGCATGAACTTCATGTTCAGTAATTTACTTTTCGATTGACGGAAAGGGGTAATGTTTTTAGGTCGTGCGCTGAAATTGTAATTCAAGGCTCCGCGATAATCGCGAACCACGTTGTATTCGGTATTAATGCTTCGCGAGAAAATTTCGCTGAAGGCATAGCTGGCCGACCAGTTTCCAATATCCCATAATTTGGGCTCGGCCATGTTTTTACTCTGTACGGAAATATTCGTGAAGTTGATGCTTTTGCGTCGGGTATAGGTTTGCGAAATATGCTTAATGGAATCGCGGGTTGCTTTGTCGGGAGCCTGAGCCAGTGCAACTTTGAGCGGGATATCGGGATCTACCGGATTGTATTCAGGATTGCTAATGTTCTCGCTGTAACCGACAAACATGGGTAGGCGCACACCGGATTCGGCTCCAAAGAAGCGGCCCAACTCCAGGTTCGAGGAAATGTCGTAAGCCATCGTTTCTTCCCGACTTCGGGTATTCACCTTACTTTCGATGCCACCAAATCCGGCTTTTTTAATGTTACCGGCCATCGAGAGGGTTCCTAAGTCGGCCAACTGGGTCATGGCACGTGCATTGGCAGCCCATCCTCCCTGATCGTCGAAATCGGTGAGTCGTAATTCATTCACCCAAATTTCTCCCGATTTAGGATTTCCATCGTCGTTCACATTCGAAAACTCCGAGCGTGCTTTTGGATTTCGGACCCCAACCATTACGGTTCGCACGTTGCTCAGGTTCGGATTACCAACAATGGTTATTTTATTTCTTGGGTTTCCGTTTTCGTCGAGGCGGCGTTCATCGAGCTTCGAGAATGGTGAGTTGATACTCACATTGATGGGGTTTTCCCGGTTGGCATTGTTCCGTAGCTGTTTAATTTCCTGAAATACTTCCAATTCAATATTGAGTCGGTTCAGGTCGGGCCAAACGAGTTCGCGGTCGCTTTCATTGTTGTTGTCGTAGCGACCGGGAGGTGTTACTTTAAGTGGTACTTCGTATTCGTAATAGTTTTGTCGGTAGTCGGAACCGATCCGGATGAAGACTCGTAGTTCCTCATCTTCCAAAATATACGGATCGAGGCTCTCGGCATGCACATCCATGATGATGCGTTTGTACTGGCGCAAATCGACGTTCACATTTTTAAATGCAGCGCGTGAATCGCCATCTTCCAATTCAATAACGCGAAGCGTCATGGCTTGCTCATTGAGCTGACGAAGTTGTGGGTTCGTGGGGTCGATTACCCGGTCGATTCCGGGAGGGAGAATGTAGTTGATGGGCGAACGGTTTCCATTCTCCTCAATGTTTACAGCCGATACATCGAAATAGGAATTCACCGGCTGTGGAATGGGTTCATATTCACCCGCTTCGCGCATGGAAGCGTTGTATTTTCTCCATTCGCCACGAACCAGGTCGAGACGAGCAAATCGAAGGATTACTTCTTCCTCGAAATCTTTAAGAAACATCCGCATGAAACGAATCGATTTGAAATCGGAAATCGATCCTATTACCTGGTCGGGTTCGTAAATGGGGACTTTAAACTGATACCAGGTTACGGGCGAAGTTTCACCATTCTTAAAGGTTTCGAAGGTTACGATTTCGTCGCTGATGTATTTTTTGTCGATGCGGAGGTTTTGATAGGTAATCGGAATTTCATACTGATAATAACTTTCGATTTCGCTCAAGGTATTATCGTTGTTGATGTCTTCCACATCGGGGATGGTGGTCGACGAGGTTGGGTATTCCTCGGTAAATTGCTCGGAGGCTGGAGCGTTGTTTTCCGTACCGTTGAAGCGTTTGTAACGATCTAAAATACCCAGTTCGAGTGCATCGTAATCGCCTCCTCGGTGGTAGTGAAAATCGTCGTTCGAGGGGTCGCTCAGAATGCTCTGGTAGCTCTCTTCCGAGAGTAATCCAGCCAGGAAGAGTTGTTCGGCCTGGCTTACATAATCGGAATGAAATTCTTGCTCATTTCCCATGGCCGAGGATAGTCCATCGAATCCCACATCCTGATACGGCCGTTTTTCGTTGTTGTTATTCGCATCGAATGCCGGCACCAGCGATTGAACCACCGGAATAACTCCCCAAATGGTGGTGTCGAGGTAGATGGGGTCGTTGGGTCCGGGCAAGCCATGCTCAAAAGCTTTTCGTCCGTCGCGGAGGATATCTTCCGACACATTACCGATGTTGAAATAGAGTTTCCCTCCGGTGTGGGTGCTGTCTTCATCTTCGGCAAATGGATCCATGAGCCAGAACTCGACAAACTCGATATTGGCTTCTTCAAAATCGTTGGTGGTAACCGAGCGCATAATACCTCCCCAGCGCGTTTCAGGATTCGCGAGCAGACCGGATCCATCGGCACGAATACCAGCCGAATAAGTGCCTGGATTTAAATCGAAGTTGTATGGTCCTCTTTCGCTAGGATAGTATGCTAGGTTGAGCACTTGCATGTTGGTTGGCACTCCGTTGGGTGTTTCCCGGTTGGGGAATATTTCTCGTTCGTACACTTCGCGCACAAAATGGCTCGACTGTAAATCGGGGTTGTTTCGAATGTGTGCCGGAGTGGCTGCATTGTTCCGCAGATAGAGTGGATCGATGGAATACCAGGCGAGCAAGGCTCGGTTTTTACCGTAATCGAGCCCGGTATTCGAGGAGGCTGCCTCGGGAAATAAATTCGGTTGTTGCTGCGGGGTACTGGCGAGCACCCAGGCTCCCCAATTTCGGAGATCGATAAGAGTTTTACTTCCTTCGAAATCGTCGATGTAAACAGTTCCGCTATTGTCGATAATGCGGGAATGGCCGGGAATAAGCTGAGCAAATTCGGCAAAGAGTTGAACGGTCGATTTCTCTTTGGTTTCAATAAAGGGCAGCTTATCGACCAACTTGGTTATAAAGGGAACTTCCGAACGGTAATTTCCGTCTACTCCCCAAATGGTATTGGAAATGGGTTCGTTCCCAAAATTAACTTTGGTAGTTAAGGGGCGCTCGGTCAAATTTAAGATGGTTGCTCCCAAGGCAAAATCGTTGTTGAACCGGTAATTAAAATTGGTTCCAATCAGTGTTTTTGTCTGAATATTGAACATTGAATTGCTTTCCAACGATATATTGATGGGAGTGCCGGATTCGAGTAAGCCTTGATTGATGATGGTAACCCGCCCCATGTTGTAATCGACGGTGTAGTCTTGACCTTCGGTGAGTGGCTGCCCTCCGGCGGTAACGATAACCGATCCCTGAGGAATATTCAATGCGTTCAGCGAAATTTCGGAACCCGAAGCGGAGGTGTAGGTTCCTTTCATGAAAAATTTGTTTTTATCGGCTTGTTGCTGGGCTACGGTTTGGGTCGAATCGTAGAGCATATCGTACACATACTTGTTCGCTATGCTGGCATTATCGGGATTCCCTGCTTCGATTTTTTCGCGCAGGTAACTGCCAAACGGTTCGCGTACCGGAAAAATAACACGACCGTTGCTTGGATTAATGGTTACTCCGTTTACAAAGTCGAAGATTCCATCGGGATAGGGGTCTTGATTGGCATTCAGGTTATCCAGGTTCATAACCCGTAGAAGCGGTTCACCGTTGATTCCACCTTCTTCTTTTTTCGGACCTTCCGGGATGTAGTTAATGGCCGTACCGGTAAGGTCGTTTTGATACATTACATTGAGGATGAAGTCCTGGGGATTAATTTGATAAGCACCCAGGGCATAGATGTTTTTCATCATAAGCTCCCAGGTTGGACTCAAAACCCGTTCGTTGTTAATGCGCAAATTAGGCGAGAGGTAAGTTCCTTTTATGAGTTTGCATATCAGGGTGTTGGGGTCGGCCGGTCCGTCGTTACTGAATTCCCCCACGCGATAAATTTGTCCGTTCAAGGTGTACTCATAGGCTACAGCCAATACATCGTCGGCATTCAATGCTGCGTTAACCGAAATAAATCCCAGTTTATCGTTCAGGGTATATTCGCTCGGCATCAGTTTTCGAGCTTTTTCAATTTTTTCGTAATCCTGTCCGGAAATAAAATTTTCGGTACTTAAAGGACCCAGCGTAGTGGATACGAGCGCAATGTCGCGGATATCGGCATAATCGGTGGTCATTTTGGCGTACAAATCGTTCCATCCGTTGTGTGGAACTTCGGGAGCTTGCAGGTTATGAACGGCCACAATCGGATTCAAAATGTTTGAATTGAAGGCGGGGGTTTCGCGGTTGTACATACCGTAATTTCCATTTGGTCCAGCCGGATTGTAAGCACCTTCAGCCAAATCGACAAAAGCAACAATGTTTCGGGCATCGTTGAAATTACCGGTTTTGTTGGTAACCCAAATCTCCACGCGGTTTATAGTCATCCCGGAGGAAATAACCGGCAAGGTGCTAAGCGAGGCATCGTAGCGGTCTTTGAAATATTGCGATAAGAAAAAGTGTCGATTGGTTTCGTAATCGTCTGCCCACACTTCAAATTCGCTCACCTGGGCTCCTCCTTCAATTTGAATGGAGGATGATTCGCCTCGCTGTTGAGAGAAAACGGTCGTCATGCGAAGCTTTCCAAATTTCATTTCGGTTTTAATACCAAAGAGCGATTGCGAGCCGGTAATTAAAGTTCCCGAAAGTGGCAAGGTAACGTCGCCGGCTTCCACCACCTGGATAATTTCATCTTCGTGACCATCGTAGCGAAGGTTCATCCTGTTTTCGAAATCGAAGGTCGATTCGGTGTTGTAATTAGTCTGGATGCGCATTTTGTCGCCGATTTGACCGGTAACATTCATCTGAATTTTCTCCTGGAAATCGAAAGTGGTAATACGCCGCATTCGTTCCGGTAGTTGTGGGTTTCCGTTGTTGGAAATATTGATTCCGAAGATGAGCTCGGCCGCACCTTGAGGCTGAATATTGATGGTGCTGCTCCCGAATATTTTATCGAATACTTCTCCTCCCACTTGTAGTTTGGGGATGAGCGACGATTGATTAGCAAAGGATTCGGATTGATAGCGTTGTTTCCAGTATTTTCGAATCGATTCGTTGAATTCGTAATCTTGATATTCCTCGATCGACATAGAAGCCGGATACCGGAAATTTAAATCGCCCACTTGTTGCGAAAAGATGTATTGTCGGGTAAGTGGGTCGTATTCAACTTCGTTGGTAATGTTCGAGGGAAGTCCTAACTGCACGCCGCCGGAGAGGTTGGATTGATTTTCAATGGGGTATTCGCTTTCGTCGTCGAAAGGATAGGGCAGTTCCAGGTCGGTGGTATCGGGTTCGTCGGTAAGGGGTGGATAAAGCGCAAGCGTCCCTGAACGTGAGCTTTCCAGGTTGCCCGCAGCGGAGCCCGCAAAGAGGAATAAAAAGAAGCTGATTACAGCTACTAACAGACTTATTCTATTCAAATGCTTCAAAGCGACCCTGAATCCTTCTCGTTCGTTTTAAGTTTCTTAATACTAATGAATTATAATTGCTTTAGTGCTTTCTTTATCAACATTTCCAGGTTGAGCCCACTTTCGGAGGCACTAATCTTGGCAAGTGTCTTTTCCGACGCTTGTTTGTTGAACCCTAGAGCAAGTAATGCTGATAACGCTTCCTCCATTAGAGTATTGCTTTGAACCATTAAATTTTCTGACTCTTTGCTGATTTTTCCGACCTTGTCTTTCAGGTCGATGATGATCCGTTCGGCTGTTTTACTGCCAATCCCTTTTATGTTCTTAAGAGTGAGGGAATTGCCTGATAAAATAGCATGTTTAATTTCTTCTGAGCTAAGGGAGGAAAGCATCATTCGGGCAGTGTTCGGTCCAATGCCCGAAACAGAAATCAGGTGGCGAAATAAGTTTCGTTCATCGGTCGAGATGAATCCAAAAAGCTGGTGAGCATCTTCCCGAATAACTTCGTGAATGAACAGGGTTAGCAACAGGGTGGGGTCGATGGCACTGTATGTCTGAATCGAAATGTGGACTTCGTAGCCGATTTCGTTCGTTTCCAGGATAACATGGGTTGGATATAAGCTTATAACTTTCCCTTTGAGATATTCAATCATGATTTTGCTTAAAAACGGCCAAAAGTAAGATTTTTTACTGCGATATGAGTAGCTGATTTTTAAGCAATTTTAAATTTTTTGGGTTCAGACTCGAAAAAGATTAATCCTTCAGATAATAGACAAGGCATTTAACTTCAGGTTTTTCCGCCAAAAATCAATAGCAAGAGTCGAAGTGCCATTTTGTTTGCACCCTAGATAGGGAAAGAAGGACATTAAAACGGCTTACTGCCCGGAGCCTTCTGTGGCTCCGGGTTGTAAGCTTCCACGAAAGGTGGAATTAGGAATGGATTTGCGCGTCGATTACCGCATAGGTAACCATATTGACTATCTCTGCTACGCTAGCATCTAAGTGAAGAATATGCACGGGTTTGTTCATTCCATTTAAAATGGGACCGATAGCATCGGTTGTTCCAAGTTCCTGAACCAGTTTGTAGGCAATATTGCCGGCAGTGAGGTAAGGGAAGATGAGAATGTTTGCCGGGCCATCGACTAATTTGCTGAAGGGGAAATTCTCTTTTAGAATTTCGTTATTCAGCGCAAAATTAGCTTGCATTTCTCCATCGATTATCAGATTGGGGTGATCGCGATGCAGGATCCTAACGGCCTCGGCTACTTTACGCGGGATGTCGGCCTTTATCGACCCAAAATTGGAGTAAGAAAGTAAAGCTACACGTGGTTGAATTTGAAGGGACTGAACAGCCTCGACCGTTTGCAGGGTAATTTCCACCAAACTTTCCACCGAAGGATTCAGATTAACTGTAGTATCGGCAAAAAAGACGGTTCCTTTGGGTGTGTTCATAATGTACATGCCTGAAACCAAATGATGGGTGGGTCTTTTCCCAATCACTTCCAAGGCCGGACGAAGTGCTTCGGGATAGTTTTTTTTAATGCCAGAAACCATGGCGTCGGCATAACCGGTTTCCACCAACATGGGAGCAAAATATGCGCGCTGGTTCATGCGGTCGAGGGCGCTTAAGTAGCTCATGCCCTTGCGAATGCGTTTCTCAAATAAAAGCTTTGCAAATGCTTCGCGCCGACCGGTTTCTTCCAAACTCTCCGGATCGATAATTTCAACACCATTTAGTTCCAACTCCTTATCCTGAATGATTTTTTGAATTCGTTCTTTATTCCCGAGTAAGATGGGCGTGGCAATTTTTTCGCTAATCACAATCTCAGCTGCTTTGAGCATTTTGTAGTGGTCGGCTTCGGAAAAAACGACTCGCTTGGGAGCCTTTTTCGCTTTCGATTTCAGTTGACGAATAATTGGGCTACCAATTCCCAATCGTCGATTCAATTCTTCGGTGTAAGCTTCCCAGTTTTCGATGGGTTGTTTGGCAACACCGCTTTCCATGGCTGCACGGGCTACTGCCGGGGCAATGGTAGTAATAAGCCGTGGATCCAATGGCTTGGGAATAAAATAGTCGGGACCGTAAACTAAATTGCTGGTTTGATAAGCCAGGTTCACCTCTTCGGGGACCGGTTCTTTTGCAAGCTGAGCCAGTGCGAGGGTTGCGGCAACTTTCATCTCTTCGTTGATGGCCGATGCGCGTACATCGAGCGCTCCACGGAAGATGAAAGGAAATCCCAGTACATTGTTTATCTGATTCGCATAATCCGATCGTCCTGTGGCTAAAATAATGTCTTCGCGGGTTGCTTTGGCTACATCGTAAGCTATTTCCGGATTCGGATTGGCCATGGCAAAAACAATCGGGTTCGCATTCATCGAAAGGAGCATATCGGTGCTCAATACGTCGGCAACGGATAGGCCAATAAAGACATCCGACCCGTTCAGCGCTTCTTCGAGCGTATTCACTTTTCGGGAGGTGATGAATTCTTTTTTGATATCGTTTAAATCGGTTCGCTCTTCGTTGATAACCCCTTTGCTATCGACCATGATAACGTTCTTTGGGTTCAAGCCCAGACGAATATACAAGCGAACACAACTAACGGCAGCCGCGCCCGCTCCATTCACGACCAACACAACGTCTTCGATTTTTTTATTGGCCAGCTCCAAGGCATTCAGTAAACCAGCTGCGGAAATAATGGCTGTTCCGTGCTGATCGTCGTGCATTACCGGAATATCCAATTCTTTTATCAGCCTTTGTTCGATTTCAAAACACTCAGGTGCCTTGATGTCTTCCAAATTAATCCCTCCGAAAGTGGGAGAAATCGCTTTGATGGTGGCAATGATTTTTTCTACGTCGTGCTCATCGATTTCAATATCGAACACATCGATATCGGCAAAGATTTTAAAGAGCAGACCTTTGCCCTCCATGACCGGTTTTCCGGCAGCAGCCCCAATATCGCCCAGGCCCAAAACGGCTGTACCGTTGGATATAACGGCGACCAAATTTCCTTTGGTTGTGTAACGATAAACATCGTCGGGGTTTTTATGAATTTCCAGACAAGGTTGGGCAACTCCCGGAGTGTAAGCCAACGATAAATCGCGTTGAGTGGCATAGGGTTTAGTTGGGACAACTTCTATTTTTCCTTTGCGTCCCATTTCATGATAATTGAGTGCCTCTTTTTTACTGATGTGTGTCATAATGCATGTGCCTGATTAGTTTCCTTCAAAGGTACACCATGCCACTCGGAATCGGTAATTATTTAGCCCGTTATGGAGTTCCGAAATCCGTGTTTTTCAGCATATTTATCTCTTTTAAGGTAATGCTTGTGCTCCCTTGAAAAAAAGCGTACATTTGAGTGAATATAATTGACATTAAAGGATGAAAACCACATCGATTTTTTTAGGAATTTTATTTTTCTCCATGACGATTCTGAGTTATGGTCAGAGTACCACTTACAAATACGAACCTCCTAAGCACTATGTGGGTGTAAAGAACACCGGAGTGAATATGACCTTAGGTATTTTATCGACTGCCTGGAGCGAACTGCCCGAGGTTGGCGACGAGGTTGCTGCTTTCAATGCAATTGGTCAGCTGGTGGGGAGTAGTGTGTATTTAGATGGAAATATGGCCATTACTATTTGGGGCGACGATGAATATACCCGCGAGAAAGATGGCTGCGTTGCCGGCACTACTTTTCAACTGCGTTTGTGGAAACAAGAAACCGGAAAAGAATACACTCTGGAAGTTAGTAATTGGTGGCAAGGAAACGATACCTACGAAACCAATGAAATTTCGGTTGTTGGAAAGCTGGCTATTGCCGCAGAAGTGGCTCCCGATGGGGCACAGTTTTATTTAGGACAAAATCAACCCAATCCTGCTCGAACCCAAACCGCTATAAGCTTTTACTTACCCTACGAAACAGAATGCTTGCTTGGTATTTATTCCCTCGATGGGAAATTAATCCAAGAAGTACAATCCGGTAAATTAGGTGCCGGAAATCACACCCAGATGGTTGAATTGAATCGACTCAGTTCCGGCCAGTATTTTTACAAGTTAACGACACCCGATTTTTCGGCGACCAAGCCAATGAGCGTTGTTCGCTAAACCTTAGTAGAACAGTTTTTCGTCGCGAATCAACATGAGAATAGCCGATTGCGGCAGAATGATGTATTTCTCCTTGTTGAATTCGATTTCGTAAGCTCCTTTTGGCAAATAGACCGCCAGGTCGCCTTCCTTTGCCTGCAGCGGCACGTAACGCACTTCTTCGCTGTTTGGTTTCCACGGCTCATCTTCGCTCAAAGCTGGAATCGGATATCCAGGTCCTACTTTTAGTACATATCCGCTCTGAATTTTCTCTTTTTCCTGTACTCCCGGAGGAAGGAATAATCCCGATTTTGTTCGGTCGGACTGACTCTTGGGCTTAATCAGAATACGGTCGCCTACCAAAATGAACTTGCTTAAATCTTTTTCGTCGATATCTAAACTCATGGCTGTTACTTTCATTATTCCGGAGCAAAGTAAGTAAACCCCAACCAGATTTTACTCCAAACTTTTCATCGGTCTCTAATTTCATTTTTCAAGGTCAGATGGAACAACCATTTCAGATTCATCGCGGTTAGTGCGATTCATTGATCGCATGGGTATTTCATCATTTCATCAAATTCAAGACTGGGGATACTACTTAGTTGCTCTAAGTATATCGGAATGGTATGCTTCGGATACTTTCCTTTTTACTATACGCGTTTAACAACAGGTTTCCACCTTCGTTTGTTTTAAAAATCTATCTTTGAACGTGGAACAAGAGCAAGTCTAATGCTCTCGTTTTAGGGCATTAAGCTCTTTTATCGGCGAGTAAGTTCATTCTTTTAAAAACGAGTTTTATGATGCATAAAAATGGTGTTGGTAAGAATAGCCTGGAAGTAGTTCCAACCTGTCAGGATTGTATCAATAATGGAGCAACCATTTTTCGTCATTTGTCCGACGAAGAGCTAAGGGACCTCGATCAAGTTAAAGGTTGTACCATTGTAAAACGAGGTACGGTTCTATATCAGGAAGGTAATCGCATTAATGGTTTTTATTGTGTTGGGCGTGGTATCGTTAAGATTTTTAAAACGGGGGTGGAAGGGAAGGAGATGATTATCCGTTTTGCACAATCGGGCGATATTTTTGGCTACCGTTCCATTATTAGCGGGGAAAACGCTTGCTCGTCGGCAATGGTTATCGAAGAAGCCGTTTTGTGTCATATTCCTGCCGATTTTTTGCTCAAAACGGTGAATACGAATCAGCCATTTTCGCGGGAAATAATGAATCTTGCGTGTCGCGAATTGGGCGATGCGAATAATTTCATTACCGATATTGCTCAAAAAACAGTGCGCGAACGCCTCGCGGAAATTATTCTCTACCTGCATAATGAGTTTGGTGTCGATGCCGATGAGTACCTCAAAATAAGTCTTACCCGCGAAGAAATTGCCAACATGATTGGTACCGCAACCGAATCCGTAATTCGTTTACTGTCGGAATTTAAAGCCGATCAATTGATCAGTTTGAATGGCCGTAAGATTAAGATTCTGGACTATTCCTCACTAAAACGAATAGGGAATGTGTTCAGTTAACCGGCGAATCGATTGATCGACTTTTCACTCAAAGGTTTCGTGTTTCTTTTTGTAGTCGATGGTGTAATGCAGTCCTCGGCTTTCTTTTCTGTCCATGGCCTGTTTAATCACTAAGTAGGCTACGTTGATGGCATTGCGGAGTTCGCAAATTTCTTCTGAAACGGTCGATTTCTTGAACAAGGTTTCTGTTTCCCGGTAAATGATTTCTAGCCGGTCGAAGGCTCGTTTGAGCCGTAAATTCGAACGAACAATGCCCACATAATAACTCATAATTTGCTGAAGCTCTTTTAGATTTTGGGTTATCAATACCATTTCTTCCGGGTTCGATGTGCCGGAATCGTTCCACTTTGGAATTCCTTCCTGAAAATTAATGGAATTGATTTTACCCAAGGCATCTATAGCAGAACGATGCGAAAAAACCACGGCCTCCAGCAGGGAGTTGCTGGCAAGTCGGTTCGCTCCATGCAAACCAGTACTGGCACACTCGCCTCCGGCATATAAATTTTGAATCGTAGAGCTGCCCATTTCATTCACTTTGATACCGCCACAAAAGTAGTGGGCAGCCGGAACAACCGGAATCAACTCTTTATTGGGGTAGATACCGAGCGATTCGCACTTTTCTACTATCATCGGGAAGTGCGATTTTAGTTCGTCGTAATCGAGGTGGCGAACATCGAGGTAAACATGTTCGCTACCAGAGGCTTTCATTTCTGAGTCGATGGCACGAGCCACAATATCGCGCGGTGCGAGCGATTCGCGTTTATCGTACCGATGCATGAATTCTTTCCCTTCGATAGTGCGCAAAATGGCTCCAAATCCGCGCATGGCTTCGGTTATGAGGAAGGACGGACGTTCGCCCGGATTGTAGAGCGAAGTAGGGTGAAATTGCACAAATTCCATGTTTTCAACAGCTCCCTTGGCTCGATAAACCATCGCTGGTCCATCGCCGGTGGCAATGGTCGGATTCGTCGTTGTTTGGTAAATATTACCGGCTCCACCCGTTGCTAAAAATGTCACTTTCGATAGAATCGTATCCACTTTGTTGTTCCGTTTGTTCAAAACATACGCTCCGTAACACTGGGTGTCGGTATTCCGGCGAGTAACTTTTACACCTAAGTGATGCTGGGTAATTATTTCGACTGCAAAATGATGATCGAAGCTACTGATATTGGGATGTTCACTCACTTTTTGGGTTAGGGCGCGTTGAATCTCATAACCGGTGTTGTCTTTATGATGCAGCACCCGGTGTTCGGAGTGACCTCCTTCGCGGTTCAGGTTGTATTTCCCATCGGGATTTTTATCGAATTCGGCTCCCCAGTCAATGAGTTCCTGGATGCGATCGGGAGCTTCTTTTACAACCAGGTCAACAATCGATGGCTTGCATAATCCATCGCCAGCTTCGAGGGTATCGGCAATGTGTTTCTCGTAGGAATCGGGCTGATACGTAACCGCCGCAATTCCACCTTGTGCATACCGGGTGTTGGTTTCGGTTAAACTGGTTTTGCTAATGAGGCAAACTTTGCCGTAATCGGCTACTTTTAAGGCAAAACTTAAACCGGCTACTCCGGTACCTATTACTAAAAAATCGAATTTATACTCCATGCGTTCAACCATCTAACAAAATGAATACTTGAGAAAGAGCTTGTCAATACACGGTGCAAAAATACGTTTATAATTGGCTCTAAGTAGTTTATTGTGTCTAATAATCGGGGGTTTATTCACCTTGAACCGGCCGAATGCGAATAAGCCAGGTGTTATCCTTTTCTTCTATTTCGGGTTTGCCCGAAAAAAGAGCTTTCCCGGTTTGGAGGAGGCTGAGTTGATTTGCCATTTCCAAGCTGTTTATCAAAATCGATTGCATGGTTGAGCTGGTCGACTCGGTTTGTTCTGCCGGCTCGGGCTCAGGTTCTTCCTGGGTAATTTGAAATGGAGCGGTATCCTGATTGCCGTTGCGAAGTTGCTCGTACTCGGATAGTGTCCACAAACTTTGCCCGGAGCCAGGAAACTCCGTGTCGATTTGTTCTTCATTTAATAAGGTATCGACCCATTCCGTGAGCCAATCGGGTAACTTCATCTCGGCCGGAAATAATTCGAGCTGAGAGGTTTTTTCGTCCTCGCTGAAAGCGGAAAATAAGCGATCGTATTCGGTAAGCCGCTGTTTGATGCTTGTCTCAATGGAAGGGGTACTAATGAGGTTGATGATGCGAATGCGCGATGATTTTTGTCCCATGCGGTCGATCCGTCCAATACGTTGCTCCCACTGACTCCTTTTCCAGGGAATATCAAAATTGATCAGGGTATCGGCTTCTTGTAAATTGAGGCCCAGGCTCCCGGTTGCGGAGGATAAGAACACGAGGCATTCGGGATTTTCGTTAAACTCCTTGAGCAAATCGCTTCGCTTATCTACAGGTACTTCGCCATGCAGTTCTACCATTCCAATTCCTTCGGATCGAAGCATGCGGGCTATCATCAAATTCAAGCTTTTCCAGTCGGAGAAAATCACAATTTTTTGCTTTTGCTCTCGTAAGTTGAGCTTGTTGAGCAGAATCTCGCGTAATTCATCTAATTTGGGAATTTCGGAGGGCTCGCCATGCAACAAAAAGTCGCTATTGGCTACCATGCGTAATTTATTGAACATTCGAAAAATAGCCTGATGATCGAAAGGGGTTTTGATTTTCTTTTCCAGGATTTTCCGCAGTCCAAGCAGATGATCTTTTTGCCATTCGAGCTGGGTAACTTGCATGGGTACCGGGATATTGATTTCGATCATTTCCGGTAAATCTTTCCAAACCGACTTTTTCGTTCGCCGTAGGAGAACCGGAGCTATTTTTTCTTTCAGCTTATCGAGTGAGTGATAACCCAAAACTTCATCTTCCTTGTCGGGGTCGAAATAGTAGTGTTGGTAGGAGAACTCCCAGAGGGGGCTGAGTCGCTCGGGATCCACAATGTACATAAGGGTGTAAAGCTCGCTAAGTTTCTTATCGATGGGAGTTCCGCTCAGGGCTACAATGTGTTTGAAGGGTATCGACTGACAATGGTGCACCAGCTGCGAGTCGTAGTTTTTAAGCCGTTGCGCTTCGTCGAGAATGAGCAGGTCCGGTGCAAAACGTCGAAGTGCTTCTTTGTCGCGCGATAGCTTCTCGTAGTTTATCAGGTAGAAATAGGACTTTACTTCGTCGTATTGTTGCAAGCGTTTTTCGGGCGATTTACTCAACACACAGGCATCGGAGCCGGTAAAGCGTTTAATCTCTTCGGCCCAATGACCGAGCAAGGAGGCCGGGCAAACCACGAGGCACTTCGAGAAACCCAGAATTTGTTGTTTAAATATGGCCGCACCAATAGCCTGATAGGTTTTCCCCAGACCGATTTCGTCGGCCAGGATTGCACGTTCGTTAAACGTGAGGAATTCGATTCCGGTTCGTTGAAAAAGGTAGGGCGGCTTTTTGAGCAAGTCATAATTTAAAGGGGTCGTTTCCCTTTTCTTTTTCAGCGTTACTTCCTGAAAGCGTCGCTCAATGTATTCGTACACTTCGTCGCGAACCAGGACTTGTTTGAAATTTTCCACCTCATGCAAAAAATTGAGGAACCCGGCTTCCATTCGTGGCTTTAGCGATAAATCTTCGTCGAAGTACTGAAAGAGCAAGGCCGAGATTTCTGGTTCGGGAACGCGGCCCGGGTAGTACCAGGAGATTTTATAATCGTTGAGCGGATTACGATAAATCTCGATGAAGGGATATTCGCTGCTTTTGGTTTCCAGTAGTTCTTTATGCTGATGGAGGAAGCGGTAGGTCCAAATAAGGTGTTTACAGGTTCCGAGTTTATTTTTTTTGTAATCGGGGCAAGTGCAATAGCCCGTTCGTCGGTTCAGGTCGTGCAGGGTTATGCGATAACTTTGTTCTCGTTCGTTGCTAAGGATGTGTTCGCCAAAGCGGTTATCGCTCAGAACGATTTTGTAGTTTGCTTTTCGAGCTTTTTCGAATCGTTCTTTCAGCACCCGTTTAATCATCCCTTCGCGAGTGTACACCACACCGGGTTTTAAATCCTGATCTACCTCGCGGGCAAGATCCTCGTGAGCTTGAAATAAAGCGGCAATTCGATGCGCACACACCACCGGGCTTTTGCAGCTGCAGGTACTGGTGAGCGCCTCGTGGTAGAGTTGCCGCACTCTGAAATCCTCGTACTGATCGATCACCAGGAATTCGTCGAATTTATCGGAATGAGAAAGGGATACGATTTGAGCATTTAAGTATAAGGAATGTCCTTTTCGATACAGATTCGTTAAGGATTTATCGTCGTGAAACTCGCGGAGTTTGGTTTGAATACTTGCCAGATTTTTCAAGATAGCCGGGTTTATGATGGTTTTGAATTCGCTTGAAAAAATACTCCATTTATCCCAAAGCTAAAAGCAGAATCGTCAGGATTCCTCTTCAATTTTCTTCCGATAAACGAAATCCATTCCTTATTTTCGTGGCATGAATGAAACGAAAAAGGAGGGTAAGCTGCTTATCTTTTCAGCTCCCTCGGGCGCCGGGAAAACGACCTTAGTGCATTATGTTTTAACGGAATTTCCTCAGTTGGAGTTTTCTGTTTCTGCCTGCAATCGATCCCCACGCAAGCATGAGATAGATGGCAAAGATTATTATTTTTTATCGACCGAAGCTTTTAAGGAAAATATTGAGCGTGATGCTTTTATCGAGTGGGAAGAGGTTTATCCGGGGAGTTATTATGGAACTTTGCGCTCGGAGCTGGATCGGATTTTCTCGAAACAGCATCATGTGGTTTTCGATATCGATGTGAAAGGAGGATTGTCCGTTAAAGCGCAGTATCCATCGCAATCGCTCAGTATTTTTGTAATGCCTCCTTCGGTGGAGGTGCTGGAGCAGCGACTTCGGAATCGTTCTACCGACTCGGAGGAAACCATTCGGAAACGGTTGGAAAAAGCGCGCTATGAGCTGAGCTTCGCGCCACAGTTCGATTATGTGCTCATAAACGATAAGCTGGAAGTGGCTCAGGAGGAAGTAAAAAAGCTGGTCGCTTCCTTCATTCAAGCTTAAATCGGGTCGCGATCGTTGTTGGTCGAGCTTCCCCTTTTTAATCGCTCCTCAAAATGAATTTCATGGAAAAGAAGAAGAAAATAGGTTTGTTTTTTGGTACGTTTAATCCGGTTCACATCGGGCACATGGCTATTGCCAATTACTTTGTGGCGTATAGCGACCTTGACCAACTATGGTTCGTGGTAAGTCCGCATAATCCGCTTAAAAACCGCAACGATTTATTGGCCGATTATCATCGTCTTCACTTGCTCGAACTAGCCATTGGCGATTCGAATCTGTTTCGGGTTTCGAACGTTGAATTCAATATGCCAAAACCTTCTTACACCATCGATACGCTCACCTATCTACACGAGAAATATCCCGATTATGAATTGGTGCTGCTTTTGGGTTCCGATAACCTCGATTCATTTCATAAATGGAAAAATTATCAAGTCATTTTAGATCAGTATCAACTCTACGTTTATCCGCGTAATCAGTTTAAACCGGAAGATTCAGTTTACCGCGAACACATCAAGCTGGTCGATGCTCCGCAAATGGAAGTAAGCAGCAGCTTTATCCGGAAAGCCATCCGCGAAGGGAAAGATGTTTCCTTCTTCATGCCGGAATCGGTTGCACGATACGTGAACGAAATGAACTTTTACCAGTAATCGTTACGTTTTATGAATCAACAACCAGTTGAAAACCCCAACGAAATTATTGTTTATACCGATGGAGCAGCGCTCGGCAATCCCGGGCCGGGAGGCTACGGGATCGTCATGCGACTTGGGAATTATCGGAAAGAATTTTCAGAAGGATACCAACTCACTACGAATAATCGAATGGAGTTATTAGCAGTAATCGTTGCATTGGAAAAAATAAAACGACCTCAAAGCCATGTGGTCGTTTACAGCGATTCGCGCTACGTGGTCGATGCGGTGGAGAAGAATTGGCTTAGAGGCTGGGTTCAAAAAGGATTTAAAAAGGTGAAGAACGTCGACTTATGGAAACGTTTTCTGGAAATTTATCCGCAACATCAGGTTCGTTTTGTGTGGGTAAAAGGTCATGCCAATATCCCGGAAAATGAGCGTTGCGATCAGTTAGCCGTGGCCGCAGCCAATGCTCCAAACCTATTGCCCGACGTAGGATACTTGGAGGTGAAAAACCCCGGAGGGTTATTTTAAAATGCGTCCATTTTGATAATACGGGTGGTAGATACCTTCCCGCTTTTGTCCACGAACCGAATGGGGTAGATTCCAGCCGGAAGTGTTTTCCCACTTCCATCTTTTCCATTCCATTGCCACGTTTCAGCATGAATGATTTCCGACCGGATTAGCTTGCCGGAAGCATCGAAAATTTCGAGGTTTCCTTCGGCTTTCTCTGAAAAATCCAACCAACAGGTTTCCACAAAGGGGTTTGGATACAGGTTCAGGTTGTTCTCCACTATAGGTCCTGAAACCGACATCGTGGTTGTATTCGAAAAGCCTGGCGAAGGATGATTCAGCAAACCAAATGGACCAACTCCATTCGGGATTCTACCTTTTGTTGCATCGTTGTTCAGATAGGTAAAACGGATCTGATCGATGAGCAAAGTATCTATCCCATCGTAATAATATAAGCTGATGGTTTCTCCGCGTTGATTCAATCGGAAGTTCGCATGCCATGCTCCTTGACTTGGCTCTCCATCGAGCCAGCAAATTTCGTAAGCATCCGGAGCAAGGCTAGTGGACGGCAGTCGCCATTTTAAAGGAACTTCCTCCTGGTCGGTTAAGAAAAAATGCTCTAAAAACAAACTCTCGTCGCCATAGTTGTGAAGCTCGAGCCAATCGTCGTACTCGCCAAAGTTATCCATAGCAAGATGGGTGTTGCTTGGACATAATTCGTTAATAGATAAGGAGTATAGTGGTTTTCCGCGAATCAATAAGGTGAGGTGATTTTCGTAGGGTTCTCGGCTCAGGGCTCCGTTGGGGTCGGTTGCTTCCAGATAAAAATCGATTTGATGCATGGAGGTGTCGGTCTCCAAATAAACCCCGAAAAAACCATCTTGCGCCGAAAAGTCGGAAGTGAGTCCCTCATCTTCCATCTCCACCCAAAGCCAATTGTTTCCATTTATCCGATAATGAAGCTTAAGGTCCAGGTTATCGCTTTCGTCGTTCAATTGTGCTCCCACCCAAGCGAACTGCCCGGCAAAAGGAGCATGGTATTCAAGCTTCTCCACAATCGGGGCAATGTTCTGTAAGTCTAACTGGCTGAGGGCACTTTGGTGGCGTGCCGCAATGTAATTCTTTAAGCCGTAAGCAACATGGCCGCCCAGCGCTTGGGTGAAGCTATTCACAAAATCTTGATAATCGAAACCATAGGAGTTCGAGTAATAGGTGTCGGAGGAAATGAAGGGTGCAATCTGATTTTTCAGCTCATCAATTTGAGCATTCAACGGATCGGGATGAAAATGGGTGTTTAATAATTCATTCAAATAAAAATTAAGCCGGTTTCGGTATTCCGGAACTTGGAGGAGACGTTTTACGAGCGGACGCTCTTCGCCGGTATTGGCCCATTGGTTCACATTGCGATTGGCCCAGTCGCGCCCAATCCAATCGATTCCAAAGGTGTTATCGCCATCGTAGGGAATGAATTCAAATTTTCCGCTGGCGGTATTGCGATACAGGTAGAAGTTGTTTTTGTTGTACGCGTAACCATCCCAATGGCCGGTGAGAATTTCGAAAGCGTAATACTTCAGGAAAGCATCTACATTGAAAATAGGCTCCAGTTCTGCTCGTAAGTTGACCGTGCTAGTTAAATTGATAACGCCTATAAAATGAGCTAAATCGGAATAATCGTCTTCGTCGGTATTGGTCTTTAGTTCGTAAACACGACGCCCGTTTACTTCCAATTTGTACGAATCGGGGTTGCTTCCAATGTAATCCAGATCGGCAGGCCACAAGCATTTATAAAGGTTTCCGTTTTTATTCCCATATCGAATTTCGACAAATTCTTCGTCGATGTGCTCCACGTTAACATACAGTCCGTGATAGGCTCCGTTGATGTACAAACGAGTATGATTGATGCGGCTGGCTGGAATTCCCCAATTACGCGCCATGGTCCAGAATAAACGCGACCGCAAAACGGTTGGGTCGTTGTGCTCACCATTTAAATTGAGCTTTTCCAACCCTTCGAACCGACCGTCGTAAAAGCTGTTGAAGCTTACTTTGAAGGATTTTTTACCCGAAAAGCGCGAGGTGTTGCCGCGTAAACGAAACCCTACCTGATGAATCGTATCGCGCGCACTTCCGGCCAGGAAATAAAAACTAGCCGGAAATTCATGATCCGACCATTCGTTGCCGGGGGCTAAAATCCAGGCCAAGGAATCGGGATGAAGGTAGATATCGATCCGACTTACCTGCTCTTCCATGAATACTTTCCCTGCATCCGGATGATGATTTTGTGCGTTTCCTAAAAGGACAAAAGCGACTAATAAGCTTGAGATTAAAAGCAGTTTGATGTTTATGGATTTGATTACCATTGATTTAGATTGAAAAGATGCAAGGGTTTTTCCGGTACGTTGGAACCCACTAAAAAGCTTAAAGCTAACGATTGAAATCCGATTTTGAAACTACCCCTTTCCACCTACCTTTGCAGAAAATTTTTTACATGGAACTTTCCTTTACCGAACTGAATTTGAGCAAACCGCTCATCAATGCCCTTACCGACTTGGAGTTTATCGCACCTACTCCCATTCAAAAGGAAGCTTATCCGATAATCATGTCGGGAAAGGATGTTATTGGAATCGCTCAAACCGGTACCGGGAAAACCTTCGCCTATTTGTTGCCCATACTCAGGCAGCTGAAGTTTTCGAATCAAAGGCATCCGCGTGTTCTGATTCTGGTCCCTACCCGCGAATTAGTAGTGCAGGTGCTGGGTGAAATCAAAAAGCTAACCACCTACATGAATGTCCGTGTCGAAGGAATTTACGGTGGAACCAATATCAATACGCAGAAAGAACGGGTTTATCAGGGGTTGGATATTTTAGTCGCTACCCCGGGACGACTCATCGATTTGAATCTTACGGGCGTGTTGCGACTCAAGTCGATTCAACAAATTGTAATCGACGAGGTGGACGAGATGCTCCATTTAGGATTTCGAACTCAAATTATCCAAATCCTGGAAATGATTCCGGAAAAGCGGCAGCATCTCATGTTTTCGGCTACGCTAACCGACGACGTCGATGCACTTATTCAAGACTATTTTTACGAGCCTTATCGGGTCGAAATCGCCCCGCATGGAACCACGCTCGATCAAATCGAACAACGTGCTTTCCATGTTCCAAATTTTTATACCAAACTGAATCTGCTGCTGCACTTCATGGAAACGGAACCGGATTTTGCTAAGGTGCTTGTTTTTACGGGGACTAAACGCTTGGCCGACCGGATTGAAGAGGAGCTGCAGAAGAAAAGTATCCTGCAGGCGGGAGTGCTGCACTCCAATAAATCGCAAAATTTACGCTTGAATACTTTGAAAAGATTCCACGAGGGCGAGGTTAAGTTTCTGATAGCTACCGATATCGTTGCGCGAGGATTGGACGTGAGCGATGTGAGCCACGTGGTGAATTTCGACTTTCCGGAGGAACCGGCCGATTACATTCATCGTATTGGAAGGACCGGTCGTGCCGATAAATCGGGTATCGCCATTTCGTTTATCAACGAAAAGGAACAACCATATCAGGAGGCAGTCGAAGCTTTAATCGGGAAAGCTATTCCTGTTTTCCCAATTCCGGAAGTTGTTCCTGTTTCTCCAATTTTTACGGAAGAAGAGCGTCCTAGCTTATTCGATAAACCCTATCTGAAAGCTCCGGGACGTCGGAAAGGAGGCGGAGCTTTTCATGCTAAAAAGACCAAGGCGGAAAAAAGCCACCGCCGAAAGCGATAAAGCTTGGTTCAGCTTTCCAAGGAGGTTTATTTCTTAATCGAAGTGGGGCAGTATTCTGTCGCAGATCGCCTGTAAGGACTCGAATGGTCATGCGCCATTTGGGTTTGGACTATGGGCATTGCGGGAATTCCAAGCTTGCCTAATCGCTTGGAGTCGGTAAGAGTCTGGAGGATCAGTTTAAATCGAAACTATACTTATAGTCGATCAGTTTTTTTTCTGCTATATTATCAATCCAGGCTTTTTCTTTATGACTGATTTCAATTATCTCGTTTGTCGAGGTGGTTTTGAGTCGATGTGGCTGATTTTCGACCTTTCCTAAAAACAAAAGGACTGCATTGGCAGTCCTTTCGATTAATACTTGAATAGTCTAAAACGCTTAAGCATTCATCAGTTTATGAATGGCGTTGTCGTACACTTTGCGGGCATCTTCGATAAATCCGAAGCTGGAATCGTCCACGCGCAACTCGCCGCGGGTTACATGGCCAATCGTTGAGAAGGGGAATTTTTCGGCCATCATGAAATCGATGAAAGCATTTTCGTGTTTGTTGTTTACGGAGACTACGATGCGACCCTGGGCTTCTCCAAATAGGAAGGCATCGGTCCGATTTTCGGCATCGGAGGTAATGTCGAAGCCAAGTCCGTTTGGCAAGCTCGATTCAATGAGGGTGACGAATAGACCACCTTCGGAAACATCGTGAGCTGAAACAATCAGGTTATGTTTAATCAGCTGCCTTACCACCTGGTGCAAGCGATGCTCGTAGTCCAGGTCGAACCAGGGTGCCGGGGAAGCTTTGATACCATGCCAGGCATACAGGTACTCACTTGAAGCGATATCGTTGCGCGATTCGCCAATCAGGTAAATCATGTGCCCTTTGTCCTTAAAGGCCATGTCCATTTGATGGTTTTTATCGTGAATAATTCCCAACATTCCGATGGTTGGAGTCGGATTTACCGGGACCGTTTTCCCTCCAATGGTTGCTTGGTTGTGAAAACTAACGTTACCACCGGTTACCGGAGTGCCATGCTTTTCGCAAGCTTTTCCCATGCCTTGAACGGCCATCACGAATTGCCAATAAGCTTCCGGATTGTAAGGATTACCGAAGTTTAAACAGTTCGTTATGGCAACGGGCTCGCCACCGGTACAAACAATGTTTCGGGCTGCTTCCGATACTGCAATCATTGCTCCTTCCATCGGGTTGGCCTTTACGTAGCGGCTGTTGCAATCGGTGGTGAGCGCTAAGGCTTTGTTGGTTCCTTTCACATTCACCACTCCCGCATCGGCCGGGAAGTTGGTGGTGAGATTTACCGTTCCTACCATGCTGTCGTATTGTTCGTAAACCCATCGTTTGGAGGCAATATTCGGTTGTGCAAGCAGGAACCAAGCAACATCTTGTAAGTGTTCCGGCTCAGGAACGGTGTCGATCGAAAATTGTTGATATTCTTTAAAGTATGCAGGTTCTTTATATTCCCGATCGTATTGTGGAGCCCCTCCTCCTAAAACTAAACTCTCGGCAGGTACATCGGCAACTAATTCGCCGTGGTAGTAAAAATAGAGTCGATCTTCGTCGATTACTTCGCCGATGTGAGCACAGTTCAGATCCCACTTTTCAAAAATTGCTTCAACTTCGGCTTCTCTTCCTTTTTTAACACATACCAACATCCGCTCTTGCGATTCGGAAAGCAGAATCTCAAAAGCTTCCATGTTTTGCTGACGCAAGGGAACTTTATCCAAATCGATGCGCATTCCACCTTTCCCTTTAGCCGACATTTCGGAAGTGGAGCAAATAATTCCGGCGGCTCCCATATCTTGCATCCCGATAATAGCATCGGTATTTCGCAATTCAAGCGTAGCTTCCAGTAAAAGCTTCTCCATAAAAGGGTCGCCTACCTGAATGCTGGGAATGTCGTCGGCCGAGTCTTCGGTCAGTTCGGCCGATGCGAAGGTCGTTCCATGAATTCCGTCTTTACCGGTAGAACTTCCAACAATATAAATGGGATTGCCTTCACCTTTGCTGATGGCAGAAATAACCCGACCTTGTTTCACAATTCCCACGCTCATCGCATTTACTAATGGATTCGATTCGTAGGAGTCGTCGAAATAAATTTCACCCCCTACAACGGGAACGCCAAAAGCATTGCCATAGTCGCCAATTCCTTTGGTTACTCCTTTTAATAACCACTTGGTTCGGTCGTTCTTCAAATCGCCAAATCGTAAGGAGTTTAACTGCGCAATGGGTCGCGCTCCCATGGTAAAAATGTCGCGGTTGATGCCGCCCACTCCGGTTGCTGCTCCCTGATACGGTTCAACAGCCGAAGGATGATTATGACTCTCTATTTTGAAGGCACAGGCAAGCTGGTCGCCAATGTCGACTAACCCGGCATTTTCCTCACCGGCTTCTACCAACAAATGCTTACCCGAACGGGGTAATTTCTTTAACCATTTGATAGAATTTTTGTACGAGGCATGCTCCGACCACATGACCGAAAAAATGCTCAGTTCGGTATAGTTTGGTACTCGGCCTAAAATGGATTGAATCATTTCGAATTCCTCAGGAGTTAATCCCAGTGAGGTAGCGGTTTCTAAAGTTACTTCGGGTATCATTCGTTCGGTTTAAGGAATATGGGCAAATATAACCATATCCTTCGGAATAGCTCGTTTTATCAAAAGCCATTCTGATTCGAATCGAGGTATTTTTAGAGCTCCTATTTAGGGGCTTTTTATCCCTTTGGTCAAATTGTTAAGCTTTTATTAGGCTGATGTCTTTTGCCGGATTAAACCGATGAACAGGATCGCTTCCGGATTATTTTTCAGGGATCGTTTCTATTCGTGGTTCGTTGGGAGGAATTATTATTTTTGGCCTCCATTAAACCCAAAAAAATGATAGCTCAAGAAGACCTTTTCAAGAAACTCATTGCTCATTCGAAGGAATACGGATATATTTTTCAATCGAGCGAAATTTACGACGGACTCGGTGCAGTGTACGATTACGGTCCGTATGGTGCGGAACTGAAAAAGAATATTCGCGATTACTGGTGGAAATCGATGGTCTTGCTTCACGAGAACATTGTTGGAATCGATTCGGCTATTTTTATGCATCCAACTACCTGGAAAGCTTCGGGCCACGTCGATGCATTCAACGATCCACTCATCGATAACAAAGATTCCAAGAAGCGTTATCGGGCCGATGTGCTCATTGAAGAGTTTCGGGAAAAGCTTCATGCTAAAATTGAGAAAGAGGTAGAGAAAGCCCGCAAACGTTTTGGCGATGCTTTCGACGAATCGCAATTCCGCGCTACTAACCCTCGGGTGCTCGAAAATCAGGCGAAAATCGATGATCTGACTCAGCGTTTTCAGGATGCCCTCGAAGCTGAAAACATGGGAGCCATCCGCGACCTGATCGTAGAAAATAAAATCGTTTGCCCCATTTCCGGCACGGCCAACTGGACCGATGTGCGCCAGTTTAACCTCATGTTTGCCACTAAACTAGGATCGGTAAGCGAAGATGCCAGTACCATTTACCTGCGTCCGGAAACGGCTCAGGGAATCTTTGTCAACTTCCTCAATGTGCAAAAGTCGGCACGAATGAAAATTCCTTTCGGGATTGCTCAGGTTGGTAAGGCTTTCCGCAACGAAATCGTAGCACGCCAATTCATTTTCCGCATGCGTGAATTTGAACAAATGGAAATGCAGTTTTTTGTGCGTCCGGGCGAAGAACTGAAATGGTACGAATACTGGAAGGAAAAACGGATGAACTGGCACCAGAGCCTGGGATTGGGAGCCGAAAAGTACCGTTTTCACGATCACGATAAGTTAGCTCATTACGCGAATGCAGCGGCCGATATCGAATTCAAATTCCCCTTCGGATTCAAAGAGGTGGAAGGAATTCACTCCCGTACCGACTTCGATTTGTCGGCTCACCAACAACATAGTGGGAAGAAAATGCAGTACTTCGATCCGGAAATAAACGAAAGCTACGTTCCCTATGTGGTCGAAACATCGATTGGCCTCGACCGTACTTTCCTCATGATCTTAAGTAATGCCTATCAGGAGGAAAAGATCGAAAAGGAAAATGGACAAGTCGATGAAAGAGTGGTGCTGCGAATCCCTCCTTTCCTCGCTCCGGTTCAATTGGCTGTGCTACCGCTTGTTAAGAAAGATGGACTGCCTGAAAAAGCACGTGAGATCATGAACGAATTGAAATTCGATTTCAATTGCCAGTACGATGAAAAAGATGCTATCGGACGTCGCTACCGTCGTCAGGATGCCATCGGAACACCCTATTGCGTCACCATCGATCACGATAGCTTAACGGATAATCAAGTGACCATCCGCGACCGCGATACCATGAGTCAGGAACGGGTAAGTATCGATGCGCTTCGTGGTATTTTGGAATCGAAGCTAGCCATGCGACAATACCTGGCTACCTTATAAACCGATAAAGCATGTTTAAAAAAGTACCTCATACCTATGTCATCATTTTCTTTATCATCCTCCTGGCAGCAGTTACCACTTGGTTTGTTCCGGGAGGCGAATACGTAGAGGTACCCGAGGGAGAGGAAACCCGGCTGGAATACCGTACCATGCCGAACGAGCCTCAAACCTGGCAAATTTTCGCCGCTTTATTTAAAGGATTTGAAAAACAGGCCGGAATCATTGTTTTCATTTTAATGATTGGAGGCGCCTTTTGGATTATGAATGCCAGCAAGGCCATCGATACGGGCATCTTCTCTTTCCTCTCCTTTACCCGAAAACTCGAACGATGGAGGCTAATTCGCTGGCTAGGAGTGAATAACATCATCATCACTCTCGTTATGCTCCTGTTCAGTCTTTTTGGAGCTGTCTTTGGCATGAGCGAGGAAACCATCGCCTTTATAGTGATTATTGTTCCTCTTGCCATTAGCATGGGTTACGATTCCATTGTGGGGGTGAACATGGTTTTTGTAGCTGCCGGGCTTGGATTCGCCGGGGCCATGCTGAACCCTTTTACCATCGGAATTGCACAGGGTTTGTCGGATTTGCCGCTTTTCTCGGGCTTCGAATACCGCTTGTTTGCCTGGTTTGTCATTAATCTGGTCGGCATTATCTGGGTGCTTCGGTATGCGGCTAAAGTTCATAAAAACCCGGAAGCTTCCCTGGTCTATTCCGACGATGCTTACTGGAGGAATCGCGATAACCAAGTGGTTATTAGCGACCAAGGGCAAACTCCCCGCATTGCCTGGTTCGTTTACTTTTCGCTCTCTGCACTGATGATTTGGCTCGCCTGGAATTTCCCATCCAGCGAAATGAAACTGGGAACCAGTGTGGCACATTTGCCCATGATCCCTGTGAGTGCGGGCATCTTTATTTTATTGGGCGGAATAGGCCTCCGAAAAGGGGTGGCCTTTTTTATCCTGAATATTCTCCTGGCTACGATTCTCTTTCTAATCATTGGGGTAATGGCCTATGGGTGGTACATCATGGAGATTGCCAGTTTATTTTTTGCGATGGGGCTTTTTGCCGGAATTGCCTACGGATACCGCGCCAACGAGCTTACTAAACTCTTTCTCGATGGGGTGAAAGATATCCTTTCTGCCGCACTGGTAGTGGGGTTTGCCGGAGGAATCATAGTGTTGCTGGAGGATGGAAAAGTGATTGGAACCTTGCTGCACAGTCTTTCGTCTGCTATGGAAGGCTTTGGGCAAACAGCAACCCTCGGCGTAATGTACGTGATTCAAACGCTCATCAATGTGGTTATTCCTTCTGGTTCGGCAAAGGCGGCTTTAACCATGCCCATCATGGCTCCTTTTAGCGACCTGATTGGCTTGTCGCGGCAGGCAACCGTAATGGCTTTTCAGTTTGGCGACGGCTTTACCAATATGATTACCCCAACCAGTGGTGTCTTAATCGGGGTGTTGGGTGTGGCACGCATTCCTTACGAAAAATGGGTCAAGTGGATAACTCCCTTCATGATTGTACTTATCCTGCTCGGATTTTTACTCCTCCTTCCTACCATCTACCTCGACTTGAACGGGTTTTAAGCGAATCTATGCTTTACAACTTGTTCTGATGCTTAACAGGCTAATTTCCTACTTTTGTTCTTCGTAAAATCGTAGCGATTTGTGTATTAAATCTCAAATGATATGTCTGATAATCAAGTTAATGTATTGGAAGTAAGCCCTCAGGTAAAATGGATTGGCAGCCTCGATTTCGATTTGGTCACCTTCGACGTGGTGATGGAAACCAAATACGGAAGCACCTATAATTCCTATTACATCGATGCTGAAAAGAAAACGATAATAGAAACGGTTAAGGAAAAGAAATTCCCTGAATTCTTAGCAAAGATTCAATCCCTTACCGATGTATCCGAAATCGAATACATCGTAATGAATCATACCGAGCCCGACCATTCGGGTAGCCTAAAGGAACTTCTGAAGCTAGCGCCCAAAGCACAGGTGGTGGGAAGCGGCAATGCTATTCGTTATTTGGAAGATATTGTTGGTCAACCCTTTCGTTTTATTAAAGTGAAAGATGGCGATACCCTCGATTTAGGAAACAAAACCCTCCGTTTTATTGCTGCTCCTAATTTGCATTGGCCCGATTCCATGTACACCTATTTGGAGGACGACCAGCTCTTGTTTACCTGCGATAGTTTTGGAGCTCATTATGCACACCCCGCTATGTTCGACGATTTGGTGGGCGAATGGGACGATTCCTTTCAATACTACTTCGAGGTCATTTTGAGACCTTTCAGTAAGTTTATGCTCAAGGCAATTGAAAAGATTCGTCCACTCGAAATTAAAGCAATTTGCCCCGGACATGGCCCTATTTTGCGCACTCATTGGAAGAAATATGTCGACTTGAGCGAACAATATGCGCGCGAATACCTCGAATCGTCGGGTTCAAACGAAATGCGGGTTTTCATTCCCTATGTTTCGGCCTACGGTTATACCGCTGAAATGGCAAATTCCATTAAAAAGGGCATCGAATCGGTTGGCGATCTCGAAGTAGAAGTAATGGATATTGAGCATGTTCCACTCGGCGAAATGGACGCTTCGCTTACGAAAGCTCATGGAGTCATTGTTGGTAGTCCTACCATTAACCAAAATATACTGCTGCCTATTTACAAACTTTTTTCAGCCGTAAATCCGCTGCGCGATAAGGGGAAATTAGCCGGTGCTTTTGGATCTTATGGTTGGAGTGGCGAAGGGGTTAAGTTAATCGAAGAGAATTTGAAGAACTTAAAACTAGAGGTTTTCCAGCAAGGTATTGCCGCTAAATTCCGTCCGGATGAAGCCATGCAAGAGCGTTTGTTTATTTTTGGAAAATCCTTTGGGAAAAAGCTGCTTGAGAAACAATTAGCTTAAAAACAAAAAAATCCGATTCAGTAAGATGAATCGGATTTTTTTGGGCGGCATTTCAGCCTAGTAATTCATACCGAGCAACTGAAAACCCCAGGCAGGTAGGGTAAGCGAATTAACCTCCTGCAATTTAACGGCAGCTTTTGTTTGTAAATCGGTGTACTTGCCTTCGTAGCCGTTTGCCATCAAATCAAAAGTAACATCCTCCGGACTCAAGTTAAATAAAGCCACTACTAAATTGCCTTCCACCTCGCGGGCAAAAGCTAAAACTCTATCTACATCCGAAACGCTTAGTTCTACATAAGCACCGCCTTCCTGACCATTCCACAAAGCTTTGTTCGCTTTCTTAATGGCGAAAAGTTCCTGATAAAGAGCGGTCATCGGATCTTCCTTCCAAACAATCGTGTCTTTATCGAAGAATCGTAAGGCCTTGTCTAATCCAGCTTCCTGACCACTGTAAACGAGGGGCATCCCGGGAGCAGCAACCGTTAAGGCAGTCATTACCGGCAAAGCTTCTCCCAATCGGGCTTTAGCTGTCCCGTTCCAAGAGTTCTCGTCGTGATTGCTGGTAAAGTTCATTCGAATAGCCCGATTCGGATAAATTTCAGACTGGTTCACAAAATGCTGGCTAATCTCCATCGGGGTTTTCATCCTTTTGGCTACATCATTCATCAGATGATGAAACTCCCAGTTGTAATCCATATGAAAGCCTGCATCGAAGAGCTTGGGATTATCGGCTTCAGCCAACATGAATACGGGTTTGATTTCATTCAATTGGTAGTGTAGTTTATTCCAGAAATCGTGGGGAACCATGTCGGCTACATCGCATCGAAATCCATCGATATCGTATTCGCTTACCCAAAACGACATCACATCCATCATGTATTGACGCATCTCGTAGTTATCGAAATTGAGATCGGCTACATCGCTCCAATCGGCTACTGGACTGATGACATTTCCGCGGTCGTCGGTTGAATAGTATTCTGGGTTGTACATTAAGGTATTGTCCCAGGAGGTGTGATTGGCAACCCAATCGATGATTACATGCATTCCTTGTGCATGAATCGCTTCGACCAGTGCCCGAAAATCTTCTTGTGTTCCGAATTCCGGATTAATTCGTTTGTAATCTTTCACGGCATAATAGCTGCCTAAACTTCCTTTTCGGTTCACTTCCCCAATGGGATGGATTGGCATTAACCAAAGCACATCCACTCCTAATTCCTTGAGTCGGGGTAAGTGTGCCTGGAAGGCAGCGAAAGTACCTTCGGGAGTGTATTGCCGAATGTTTACTTCGTAAATAACTGCTTGATCCACCCAAGATGGATAGGTAACCGTTTCTTTTTCTTGCGCAGGAGGAGGAGTTCTTTTTTCCGAACAGGCAGGTATTGCCAGAAGCATGGCAAAAATGACTACAATCGATAGCAAAGGCTTCATATTCTTGATTTTAAGTTGTTAATGATGCTCGAGATCAGCCATCTAATTCAATGGCTTACTGTTTTATTCCAGCGTGCTCAAATGTAAACAAACCCATCAAAAAAAAAGAGGTTGCCTTTAGGAAAGACAACCTCTTTTCATCGAAAGCCAAAGTGGCTTAAAGCGCATTCACGTGCAAGGCTAATCCGGATTTCAGATTGGACGCTTTGTTTTTGTGAATGATATTGCGCTTAGCTAATTTGTCCAACAAGGCAGAAACCTTAGGAAGAAGCTCGGTAGCTGCTGATTTGTCGCTGGTTAAGCGAAGCTTTTTCATCGCATTACGAGTAGTTTTAGCATAGTATTTATTATGCAAACGCTTCTGTTCGGTTTGACGAATTCGCTTAAGTGCTGATTTATGATGCGCCATAGTGGAAAAATTTTTCTTTTAATAAAAAAAAGCAGTCCGTAGGGGAATCGAACCCCTGCTACCAGGATGAAAACCTGGCGTCCTAACCCCTAGACGAACGGACCGTCTTAACTTTTGCGGCTGCAAATATAGAGCATGTTTTTATTTCTTCAAATATTTTCAACAAGAAATGAACTATTTTTTTTAAAACTTGATTTATTGTGGCAATGTAGTTCATTAGCAGTTCATTAGAAAGGTCGATTCTGTGTATGTTTGGACCCGTTTTCTTCTTTCCTTTTACAAATGGTTTTGAAAGAAGATTTGCTTCAATTTGCAACCCTTTCGTATTTCATACGTCTGAGTGGAGTTCGCCAAAGTAATTAAAAAGTGTATGAGGTTAATTAGCATGATCATTCCTGCAGCAGGCGCAGGCAAAAGGATGGATTCGTCAGGTTTAAAGCAATTTATGTTGCTGGGCGATAAACCCGTTTTGATGCATACGCTGGAATTTTTCCATCGATTCGATCCGGAAATGCCAATTGTTGTCGCTTTTTCGGAAGAAGGTTTCGTGGAGTGGGAGCGACTCATGCAGGAATATAATTGTTCCATTCCTCATCGAACTATTCTTGGTGGTAAGGAACGTTACGATTCCGTTAAGGCAGCCTTGAAAGTGGTCCCCGAATCGGAGTTTATTGGTGTGCACGATGCGGTTCGTCCTTTTGTGAATGAAAAAACGTTTCAATCGTGCATCGATCTGGCTGTCGCACAGGGTAGCGCTGTTCCGGTTAGCCATTTGCCAAATAGCTTGCGAATGGTCCACGAGGAAGGAAGCAAGGCAGTAAACCGTGAACACTTTCGGCAAGTTCATACCCCGCAAATTTTTCGCTCCAAATGGCTACAAGAAGCGTATCAAAGAAAGTATGAAAGCCGTTTTTTCGACGATGCCACACTGGTAGAACATGCAGGATTCCCCATTTTTCTTACCGAGAATAACCATGCAAACATAAAAATAACCACAAAGCTAGATTGGGAATGGTCGGAATATTATCTTTCGGAGCGAAAGAATGAGTAATCGGTATCGGCAAGCTTCAGGCTTACACCTTTGGTTTGATCGGTATTGGTTGGAATACGTGTCAGTTTAACTTTTAAAATAGTGCATAATGAAAAAAATGTTGTTCATCATCAGCCTGATTGCCATAGGCTGGACCTTGCAAGCTCAAAGTGATGCAAAAGTAGTTTTAGAAAAAACCTTCGTGTACGAAAATGTAAGTGCGCAGGATATGAAATTGAAAGCATATCAATGGTTCTCCCAGTTTTTTAAGAACGATCAAAATCAGCTGGTGACCATGGAGGTCATGGAGGAGTCGATCAAAGGAAAAGCTAAATGGGTGATTGATTCGCAATCGGTCATTTTCGATTTCGAAGCTGCTTTTGCTCCGAACCGCTGTCAATTGAGCTTCTCGAATTTATCCAATACACAGGAGAGTATCCAGCAATCGCTAAGTAGTATGCAGGATCGAATCAAGGTGGTTCTTGAAATGGACTTACCTGCCGATGTGAAGCATATGTTGCAGGAAGAGCTCAGCAAAGCAAAGCATTAGTTTGCTCGTCTCAAATTAACCCGGATTGGGTTCGCTTTTCAATCGAAGGAGGCAGCTTCTTGTTCTTCGTAAGGTTTTTTGCGTCTTAATGAATCCCCATCTTATCGATCCTCACCATCAAATTGGAATCAGGTGTAGTAAGTAGGGTGGTCTTCCTATTAAACGGGATCCAGTAGATGTTTCGTTTACCTACTTTTAGATTGTCAAATTAACAACACATAATCGGCATAATTCCGATTATGTGTTTTATATTTTGCATAATCTTTCTATTTTTGCATGGATTAATCGGGTTTATTCCGATTATTATCAGTAAAATTGAGAAGATGGATTTCAGAACTATCATTAAAGGATATACCGAAGCTCCCATAAACAGACATTTAATGTTGGAGCTGTTTAAAGAGTACCAGAGTCCAAATGACAAGATCAGTGAATTACTAAAAAGGGAAGAGCTAATTTCTCTTCGGAGGGGTTTGTACACTATCGGCTCAAAAATTGACTTACCATCGCCTGGGCCGTTTTTAATAGCAAACCATCTAAGAGGACCAAGTTATGTGTCCTTGGAGTCTGCGTTGGATTTTTGGAACATGATCCCTGAACGAGCCTATGAAATAAGTTCCGTGACCACAAAGAGCTCAAAAATCTATAAAACTCCAGTAGGACGATATAGTTACAGACATTTAGGCACACCTTATTACTCCTATGGACTAGTAAAGCTAGCCTATTTGCCCAATCAAACGGTTTTAATTGCTTCACGCGAAAAAGCACTGTGCGATAAAATTGTATTGACAGCACAAATAAACCTTAGAAGTATAAAACAGACGCGGGATTTTTTACTCGAGGACCTTCGGATGGATCCTGAAGTGTTAGGTTCCTTGGATTCTAACCTAATACAATCTTGGCTTGAAAATGCTCCCAAAAAGATGAGTTTGAAAATGCTTGTAAAAACGCTAAAGGATTTATGATAAAGGAGTGGATTGAGGAATATATTCCAGAAAATGAAGAAGATGTATTATCTGCATTACGCGAAATAATGCAAGAAATTACGTTGGCTGCTTTATCGAGAACAGATTTTTTTGAGAAAGCAGCATTTTATGGGGGAACTGCTCTCCGAGTTTTTTATGGTTTGGACAGGTATTCTGAAGACTTGGATTTCTCCTTACTTAGACCAGATTCAGATTTTTCCATAGAGCCCTATTTTAAGGGTATAACAGAGGAGTTTAAATCCTTAGGGCTGACAGTTAGCATTAAGGAAAAGAAAAAAACACATCAAGCTGCTATTGAATCTACCTTTTTGAAGGCAGAAACGATATGGCATGAAATCGTGTTAGAGGATGTAATCGAAGAAATGGGCATAAGATCCAATAAAGCACTAAAAATAAAACTCGAAGTCGATAAACGGCCTCCCTTAAATTTCCAGACAGAAGAAAAACTGATGCTTCGTCCATTTTCTTGCTACGTTAAATGCTTTTCTAAATCGAGTTTGTTTGCCGGAAAGATGCACGCTTTACTATTCAGAAAATGGAAAAACAGAGTCAAGGGAAGGGATTGGTATGATCTGGAATGGTATATAAAGAAGGGAATTCCTTTGGATGTTAATCATTTTTTAGCGAGGGCAAAGGACACCAATGACTGGAAAGAAGACCGTATATCCGAAGCACAGATTCTTCAGTTATTGGACAGGAAAATTGAATCGGTCTCTTTTAGTAGTATCAAAGAGGATGTAGTTAGGTTTATTAAAAATGATGAAAATATAGCTATATGGAGTTCAAGGTATTTCAAGGATTTGATAGTCAATTTGAAATTCGATCATGGTTCATTGCACGGATAGGATTCACTTCATCATGACGAGTTTTGCATATACGAATTAGAAGATCAGCAAAGTGCTTACGGGAACAATGGCAGCTGAATGCAAGCCACGATTCATTATTTTTAAAAGGAAGGTTTTATCTGGATGAAAAAAGCCGCTAAGAAGTAGCGGCTTTTCAGGAAGTGGGCATTACTGGACTCGAACCAGTGACTTCTACCCTGTCAAGGTAACACTCTGAACCAACTGAGTTAAATGCCCGAAGTGGGCGCAAAAATATAAAATTTTTCCCGCCCTGTAACTCCTTAAGTGATTATTCTTCGATGCGAATTTCGGTGGTAACCGGCATCACTTTTTTATACACGGTACTCACTCCGCAGTAACGTTCTTCCGACAGGTTAACCGCTTTCTCCAGCTTTTCCATCGGCAAATCTTTTCCTTTGAAGGTAAAAATGATATGAGCACTGGTGTAATGCTTGGGGTGCTCCTCGGTTAATTCCGATTCAACCTCTACGTGAAAAGCTTCTACTTCAACCCGCATTTTTTTCAGAATAGAAATCACATCCATGGCAGTGCAGCCCGCTAAGGCATACATCATGAATTGCTTGGGACGAAATCCGCGTCCTTCGCCTCCTACCTTTGGATCTGCATCGAAAATAAATTTATGACCATCGGCTTCCCCTTCGAAAGCCATTTTGTCTAACCAATTGATTGATACACTTGTTTTCATTTGTTTGGTGTTTGATTTAGCAGTGGGCAGTCGTTACGGAAAAGCCTCGGTTCTTTCGCACCGCGGTGGCTTCATCGTGTTTGTGCCCGATTGTATTTAGTTGATTAAAAATTGATTCCGATTAAAACTGATTGGTCGATAAAAGCACCAGGGTACATGCTTCGATTGCTTCAATCCCTGCCTGATTGCATTGGTGGTAAAAAGCATCGTTCTCGGTACCCGGATTGAAAATCACTCGTTGGGGCTTCAAGTTTAAGATGTAAGGATAATATTTCTCTTGAATCTGAGGATTTACATACAAGGTAACCGTGTGAATATCGTCGAGTTTAGGCTCTCCGGTTTGAATGGTTTTACCATCCAGTTCCCCAGGGCGACTTCCAACTAAAACAGTATCGTGTCCGTGCGACTGAAGCATTCGGTGCGCTTTGTAGGAATAGCGCTCAGGCTTAGGAGATGCTCCAATAATTAGCGTTTTTTTGTTTTGCATAACTTTTTGTTTTCGAGAAGAATAGCCAAAAGCAACGAGCTTGTGGCTATTAATTTTTCCTAAAATCTGAACCGCAAAAGTAGTTTTTAGTTTAGGTAATTTTGATCTTTCTTTGACCACTTTTTAAACCTTAACACTTTTTAAATCCCATTATCATCATGAAAACAACTTATTTAGGTCTTATTTCCCTCCTCCTCTTATTCATAGCTTGTCAGCCGGCAGCCCCCAAAGAAGAAGCTACTTCGCAAGAATCATCGGCAGTCGATTCCCTCATTTATCCGGGCGAAAAATATTTCAAATCCTTGCGCCAGCTTACCTTTGCCGGCGATAATGCCGAAGCCTACTGGAGCTTCGACGATTCTCGCTTAGTATTCCAAGCAACCAACGAAAAATGGGGAGCACATTGCGATCAAATCTTCATGATGGATTGGGCGAAAGAGCAACATCCCGATAGTATGCCGGAATTAATTAGCACCGGCGACGGACGAACCACTTGTTCTTATTTTATGCCGGGCGATACCACCATCTTGTATGCTTCCACTCATGAGCACGATGCTTCTTGCCCTCATTCTCCTGCTCCACGCGAAGATGGGAAATACGTTTGGCCCATTTACGACAGCTTCGATATTTATGTAGCCGATTTAAAAGGCAATATTGTTTCCCAACTTACCAACGAGCCCGGTTACGATGCCGAAGCAACCGTTTCGCCCAAAGGCGATAAGATTGTGTTCACCTCCATCCGAAGCGGCGATCTCGAACTCTACACCATGGATATCGACGGAAGCAACGTGAAGCAAATCACCTTTGAATTAGGCTACGATGGTGGCGCCTTCTTTTCCAACAGTGGCGATAAACTCATTTTCCGTTCAAGCCGTCCGAAAACCGACGCCGAAATTGCTGAATACAAGCAACTGCTCACCGAGGGTCTTGTTAAGCCAACCAACATGGAGCTGTATATTTGTAATGCCGATGGGAGCGATTTGCGCCAGCTAACCGACCTCGGAAATGCGAATTGGAGTCCCTTCTTTCATCCCTCCGACGAAAAAGTAATTTTTTCCTCCAATCATGCTTCGGAGCGTGGGTTTGAGTTCAATTTGTATATCATCAACATCGATGGTACCGGACTAGAGCGCGTAACTTACGATCCAATCTTCGATGCGTTTCCTGTATTTTCTTACAGTGGAAAATATCTTGTTTTCTCGAGTAACCGGAATAATGGAGGAACACGCGATACCAACCTTTTCCTTGCAGAATGGCAAGATTAGTAGGGTTTTACCATAAGTTTCGGGGCAGGAAATAATGCTCCAGATGAATCCCGATGGTTAACAGAATCAGGATCATTAGGATCATGTTCCCCCAAAAAAGATTTTTGATGCTGATGAAGTAATTCGTGAGCAAAAAAGAAAGGGGAATTGCCAGAACCGGGATAATCGTAAACGAAACGGCGCTCGAAAATATACTTAAAACGATGCTAGAGGCAGCCAGCCAAAAAAGCACGTGGAGGTATTTTCGAGCGCTTACTTTTTTATGGTTTAATTGGCCTATCATTTTAATGCTAGCTGGTACGATTATAATTGCCAGGATAGTGTAGTACAAAATGGGCATTAAACGAATTACCGGTAAGCCGATTGTAAGATGATGATTCTGCCTAATAGCTAGGATGAGCGCATCGTTTTGATCGATTAAGTAGGCAATTGCAAAGGCCAATAAATAGGGTAAGATTAATCCGACTGCAACTTGAAGCCATTCTCGTAATTGCACGGGTCGGATAATGAAATGGCTTATCCACAGGAAGGGTCCCAGGTAGATTAAGGGGAAATAGAACAAGGAGCCTAATCCGATTAAAAAGGCTGCATCGAAAAAGTAAGTCGTTATCCGATCGGTGGAATAGGCCTGAAAAACCCTAAATAAGGCTAAGCTCATAAAGAAGCTCCCTATAAGCGAAGGATGTAATCGATTTAAGGGAGTGTAACCCGAAACGATTAAAATTAGCAGTAAGGCTAAGTAATAAGAACGGGTTTCTATTAAAACATACTGTTTATTAATACGTGTCAGGATTAAGGCCGTAAGCAATAAAATGACGACACCGCTGCCGGTTTGAAGCAACAAGGATGTTCCCAAAATGCTCGATAGTAAGCCGTACAAAGGCATGGGGCTAATTTCTTCGAAAGGAAATAGGACACGGCTTTCGGCAAAACCACCCGGCAACCACAACACGATTGCCAAGAGCGGAACCAAAAGCAGATGAAACAATGAGTTTCCTTTTAAAAAATTGATCAGCATAATGGATTACCTTCTAAGATCTGTTTTCATCCTCAGGTAGCAAGTCTTGACCAATGTCGTTTCGGAAATATTTTCCTTCGAATTGAACTTCCTGTGCCAGCCGATAGGATGCTTTCAAAGCCGCGGCCAAATCATCGGCTAATGAACTGACAGCAATGACTCTTCCGCCTTTTGTTACCAATTTGCCCGAATCGTTCCCTGTTCCAGCGTGGAACAACACACTGTCGCGGGGTGTAAAGGGAAGTAAAATTCCTTTTCCTTTTTCATACGAACCGGGATAACCTCCAGAGACTAACATGAGGGTAGCACAAGTACGCGCATCAATGCGAAGTGATTCATTTGCAAGTGTTTGCTCGGAGCAGGCTAGCAGATGTTTTAGTAAATCCGATTCTATTCGGGGCAGAACAGCTTCGGTCTCCGGGTCGCCCATTCGAACATTGTATTCAATTACATAGGGTTGTTCGCCCACTTTCATGAGCCCGAAAAAGATAAATCCTCGATAATCAATTCGCCTGCTTTTCAGCCCTTTGAGTGTGGGAGCAACGATCTCTTTTTCGACTCGCTTCAGAAATTCAGGGGTTGCAAAGGGAACGGGAGAGATTGCTCCCATGCCTCCGGTATTTAATCCGGTATCGCCTTCGCCAATTCGTTTGTAATCCTTTGCTTCGGGAAGCATGAGGTAGGTTTTCCCATCGGTAAGGACAAAGACAGAGCATTCAATTCCGTCTAAAAACTCTTCTACAACAACTGTTTTACTGGCTGCTCCGAACTTGCCGTCGAGCATTTCTTTCAATGCCTCCTCTGCCTCTTCGATCTTTTCCAGAATCAACACTCCTTTTCCGGCTGCAAGTCCATCGGCTTTAAGGACATAAGGAGCGTTAAGTTGCTTCAAGAAAGCTAAGCCCTCGTTCAAATTGTTTTGAGTCACCGAAAGGTAGGCAGCAGTTGGAATACCTTCTTCCTTCATGAATTGTTTAGCAAAATCTTTACTTCCTTCCAACATGGCTCCCGCTCGGGTGGGGCCGATTGTTCTAAGCGAGGCAGTATTGGGATTATCCTTGAGGAAATCCACTAATCCGTGTACGAGCGGGTCTTCAGGCCCAACGACTAGCAAGTCGATTTGTTTCGAGACAACGAATTGAGCGATAGCCTCGAAATCGTTTACATCGAGGTTTTGATTTTGAGCAAACTCTGCAGTCCCCGGATTGCCGGGTGCTACATAAATCGATTTGCAAAGAGGCGATTGAGCAATTTTCCAGCTGAGTGCATGCTCTCGTCCACCGGAGCCCAAAATTAAAACATTCATGATAAAAACTATTTGAAATTGTGGTACTATAGGCTGATTCTGAAGGCTTTGTTGCTGTCTTTTCTAGTCAGCCTGAAACCTGACGAAAGTAAAGAAGTTGAGCGACAATTAAAAGACGGAAGTCTGCTTATTCGTTTCCACGAAGGATTTGGAATAGGGCTTTCAAACTAAAAAGCCGGAGGAAGAAGGCGATGAATAAGCCTCCCATTAAAAGGAGAACTAAGTTAATGAGCCAATAAGAAGAAATTGTTTTTGAAATGGGAGCCAAAACCAGGAGGATAGCAAAGAATAAACCTAGTCGTATAAGGGTTTTGTAATCGGTTTTCAACTGGAAGGTTTTTTTGGCAAGCCAAACATGCAAAATTCCCATTACCAGTTGAGTGCATAAACTGGCAACTGCCATTCCAACTGCCTGGTATTGGGGAATGAGCCAAAGGTTTAAACCAACATTGATTACTAATCCAACAAAAGCGATTTTACTGAGGTTTTTCAAGCTACCATTTGCGGTGAGCAGGCTTCCAAAAACGTAAACTAGCCCAATACCCAAAAAGCTGTTCATGAGCAGGGTAAAAATGATTGTTGTTCCCGGATGAATTTCGTGGTAAAGAGCAAGCATAATTTCTTCGTCGAAGCAAATACCGGTAATGGCCAGTAAAATTGCTGGAACTAAAAGCAGAAGGCTTGATAAACGCAGGAGTTCGTGAATGGATTCTTTTTTCTGAATCATTTTACTAAACATGGGTAACAGCAAGGCTGCAAATAAAAACCCGAACTGCGAAACCGCTTCGAGCAGGCGATTGCCTTGAGCATAAATACCGGCTTCGGTTTTTCCATGATCCAACATCCGCTCCAGCATCACCATTCCAATCCATTGGTAGGATGCCATAAGTAAAACGAGGAGGGCATACGGCCAACTTTCAACAAGAACCTTTTGCATCAGTTTACGGTCGAAACGTAGGTGAAAAACTCGTCCTTTCACACTAACAATCAAGAGAACAACGAGGAAGGTGGCAGCATAAGCAGCTGTTTGAGCATACACAAACCAATGGATATCAAAGGGCTTGTCGCTCACATTCCCATAAAGCAAAATGCCCATTAGGATGAGCATGAGGCTCTTATCGAGCACCGACAATAAGCTGTCGGTCCGAAATAATTGCAACCCACTAATGTTCGAGCGCAAATAAAGGGTGAAAGAGATGAGGAATTGGTTTCCCACCAAGAAACTCAAGAGATGAAGCTGAATTGTATCATAACCAATCAGGAAGGCTAACCCGAAGCTCACTGCAGCGTAGGCAAAAGCAAGTAAAAATTTAATAGCTACGATGCTCGAAAAATACTTGGAAATCAGGCTATGATTTTGTGATATTTTCCGATTATTGTAGTTGGTGATTCCTAAATCGAGGATTACGTTTAGCAGTAAGGAGAAATTGAAAAGGGATATATACAAACCATAGTCGTTGGCTCCTACCCGGTTTTGGACCTCGAGATCGATTCCGAAAATCCAAAAAGGTTTAATCAGGAGGTTCAGAAATAAGAGCAGGGCCAAATTGGTGATGAACTTCTTCTTCAATGCAAAACTCTTTTTCAGGTTTGTTTTAAATTGCCTCGATTCCTAGCTTATTGCAAGGACACCGAACGAATAATCGCTATTTTTGAAGCGATTTGGCCGGATCATTACAATACACACAAGATGAATGACAGCTGGATTTGGTTGCGAAGATGATATTTTAATTGATACCTTATAAATGAAGATTGCGGTAAATGTTCGCTTGTTGTTGAAAGACCGTTTGGAGGGAATCGGAAATTTTACCGAGCAAATTTTTCTACGACTTGCAGCTTTAAGGCCTCAGGATGATTTCTATTTCATTTTCGACCGGGAACCACATCCTTCGTTTTATGATCTGCCCAATATTCACCCGCTTGTTCTCAGTCCCCCCACTCGCCACCCGCTCCTTTACGTTTATTGGTTTCAGTGGGCTCTGCCTCGCTTGCTCAAAAAATTGTCCGTGCATCTTTTTATCAGCCCCGACGGGAATCTTGCATTGCCCTATTCAGGTAAACAGCTCGCGGTGATACACGATATTAACTTTCATCATCGTCCGGAGGATTTACCCTGGGCTTATGCCCGATACTACAATTATTTTTTCCCCCGCTTTGGTCAAAAGGCAAATAGGTTGGTAACTGTTTCGGATTACTCGCGGCAGGATATTGCCTCCAGCTATCACCTCGATTCGGCTTCGATCGATGTGGTTTACAATGGAGCTTTTCAATGGATACGCCCCCTTAGCTCAGAGGAGGCAAGCGATTGGCGAGCGTTGCATACCGGAGGGAAGCTTTATTTTTTATATGTTGGTTCGGTTCATCCTCGTAAAAACATCCCAAATTTAATACAAGCGTTCGAAGGATTTAAAGATCGAACCGGTTCCGATTTTCAGTTGGTTTTGGCAGGTGCACCCATGTTTCGAAAGGGAACCGCAAGTTTGTCGGTGTCCGAACGATACAAGAAGGACATTCATTTCACCGGTCGCTTAACGCGCGAAGCATTGGCAAATTACTATGGAGCTGCCTATGCCCTGGTATATGTTCCTTATTTTGAAGGGTTTGGTATGCCAGTGCTGGAGGCGATGCAAGCTCGCATACCCATAATAACCAGTAAGGTGACCAGTTTACCCGAGGTTGCCGGCGATGCTTCTTTGCAGGTAGATCCGGGTCGGGTGGATGAAATAATAGCGGCAATGATTCGTTTGTACGACGATACGAGTTTAGTAAAGAAGTTGGTTGAGGCGGGCGATGATCAAAAGGAGCGATTTAAGTGGGAAGAAAGTGCGTTGAAGTTTAATGAAATTATTGAGAGTTTACTTTCTGAACAGGCTGATTAGATTATCCTTTCCGCCTGTTATACATCATGAATTAAGCGCGAAAATTAATTTTTAGTTATGCTTCTTTTTTATACTTTGGTGAACTCAAAAATTTCGTTCTTTTACGAGCTAAAATATTGAAGGAGAGGTGACCGAGTGGCTGAAGGTGCACGCCTGGAAAGCGTGTGTGCGGTGTGGAATCGTACCGGGGGTTCGAATCCCCCTCTCTCCGCTGAGATTTTTAACTAGCAATTTTTATTAAATCAATTCAAAAAATCATGAAGAAGCTATTTGCCATCATCGCTGTATTAAGCCTCCTGTTTTTGAACGTGAGTCAAACGGTTTACGCACAAGTAGAAGAGGATGCTGCCTTACAAACAGAACAAACTGAGCAGGCTGAAATGACCACCGACTCAACCGCTCAGGTTGCCGAAGAACCTGCCGAGTTAGCTGCAGAAACCGAAGAAGCTCCCGAAGCTCCGAAGTCTTTACATCAGCAATTAAAAACCAAGTTCATCGAAGGGGGTGCCGGATTCATGGGTGTGGTACTGATTGCTTTGATTCTCGGTTTAGCCATTGCTATCGAACGTATCATTTATCTGAGCTTAGCCTCTACCAACACCGACAAATTATTGAGCGATGTAGAAGAAGCCTTGAATTCAGGTGGAATTGAAGCGGCAAAAGAAGTTTGTCGTAACACTCGTGGCCCAATCGCCAGTATCTTCTATCAAGGTCTCGATCGTTCCAACGAAGGAATCGAAGTGGTCGAGAAATCGGTTATTGCTTATGGTAGTGTTCAAATGGGCCTACTCGAAAAAGGAATTACCTGGATTTCGCTGTTTATCGCTCTTGCACCTATGCTTGGGTTCATGGGAACGGTAATTGGTATGATTGGAGCATTCGACGCTATCGAAGCAGCCGGCGATATTAGCCCGTCGCTCGTTGCAGGAGGTATTAAAGTGGCACTTATCACCACAGTATCCGGTCTTATCGTTGCGATCATTCTTCAAATCTTCTATAACTTAATCGTTTCCAAAGTAGATAGTATCGTTAACAAGATGGAAGATTCTTCCATTTCCCTCATCGATATGTTGGTTAAGTACGATGCTAAAAAGAGTTTAAAAGGATAATGAAATCCGTTTAAGCAGCTATCACTGCTTGTTCAGCTTTCACATACTTTTAATCTAAAAACAGAATACTATGAAAACGCAATTAACAACCATACTCAATATCCTGCTCATTGTCCTAATGGCAGCCTCCGCAGTATTGGCCGCAGTATTCTACTTCGGTACCACTGCCTACGGCCCCGATACCGAATTTAGTGAGCAGATTACTATTCTCGGATGGCGCTTGAATCTCTTCCTCAATTGGTCGTACTTTCTAGTATTATTCGGAGCTGCCGCGGCAATCATTTTTCCATTGATCCAAATGGTTACCAATCCTGCTTCTTCCAAAAAAACCCTCATAATTGTTGCGGTAATGGGAGTAGTTGTTTTAGTGGCCTACCTCGTAGCTTCTCCCGAAATCTATAAATTCCCGGGATACGAAAAATTCTACTACGAAGACAATGCAATGGATCCGAATACCTTCTCGCGTTACGTCGATACCGCCCTTTGGACCATGTACATTCTCATGGGATTAGCGGTCGTTTCCGTACTCTATGCCGAGATATCCAAGATGTTCAAATAAATAAGTATCTATACGATACTTGGTTTAAAAAATATAAACAATGGCTCGAAGAGAAAATTCAGATATTAACGCAGGGTCGATGGCCGACATCGCTTTCCTGTTGTTAATATTCTTTCTGGTTACCACGACCATGGACGTCGACACCGGATTGACACGAAGATTACCCCCTCCGGCCCAAAATCAAGACGATACGGAGGTGGATGTGAAAAAACGTAACATCTTCGTAGTACTGGTCAATAGCAAAAACCAACTGCAGGTGCAAGGTGAACTGATGCAAATCGAAAACCTTAAAGAAGCCTGTAAGGAGTTTGTCGCTAATCCAAACGATCTTGAAAATATGCCGGAAAAGGAAGAAATAGAAATTCCATACTTTGGTCTCTACCGCGTGTCGAAAGGGGTTGTTAGTCTTCAAAACGACCGGGGTACCGAATATGGAACCTATATCGCTGTTCAAGATGCTCTTATTGCGGCATACAACGAATTGCGCGACGAATTAGCGGTGAAGCGCTTTGGAAAAAAATACGATAACCTGCCCGAAGATCAACAAGAGGCTGTTCGCGACGTATTCCCACAGCGTATTTCTGAAGCAGAACCCAAAAATATCGGAGGAAACTAATATGGCAAAGTTTACCAGAAAAGGAAAAGGGGGAACTCCGGCTATCTCGACCGCCTCGCTACCCGATATCGTGTTCATGTTGCTGTTCTTCTTTATGGTAACAACGGTAATGCGCGAAGTGGAAATGAAAATTAAACTGCGTATCCCGGAAGCAACCCAAATTAAAAAACTCGAGAAAAAATCACTCGTAAGCTACATCTACATCGGGGAACCTATTCCTAAATACCAATCTTTCTTTGGAACAGAACCTCGTATTCAGCTCAACGATAAATTCGCTTCGGTGAGCGATATACGTCAATTCATCGAAAGCGAACGAGCTGCCCGCGACGAAGCCGAGGTGCCCTTATTAACCACTTCGCTTAAAGTCGACGACGAATGCGAAATGGGTATCGTTACCGATGTGAAACAAGAACTCAGAGAAGTTCAAGCACTTAAAATAAATTACTCGACCCGTAAAAAAGTCGAATAGTTACGCTGTTCTCTTTCTCAATCCTAAAAGAGCTGATTCCAACCAGGAGTCAGCTCTTTTTCTTTCCGCCTATCTCAACTAGTTCTGCTCCCGAACCAGCCGAACCTATCTAATTGTTGATAACTATTTCCTTTGCTTGAATTGAAAAATCTCTATTTTTAAAATCGAAGCAGAAGCTTTTTATGATGCTGATAATTAGCTTCTTGTGTCTTGTCTTGAGGGACCTTGCTCCTCGTTTCTTTATCAAATTATAAGCCCTATGAACGATTTTATACACCTCCACGTCCATACCCAGTTTTCCATTCTCGATGGAGCTTCCAATATCGATAAGCTGCTCGATAAGGCTAAAGCGCACGAAATGAAAGCCCTTGCCATTACCGATCATGGAAACATGTTCGGAGCCAAAATCTTTCATGATAAAGCCACCAAAAAAGGAATCAAACCGATTCTCGGTTGCGAAGTGTATGTGGCTCGAAATAACCGATTTGCCAAAACCGATAAAACCGATCGCTCGGGCTTTCATTTAATCCTTCTCGCAAAAAATAAAACCGGCTATCATAATCTGGTTAAGCTTATTTCTCGCTCCTATACCGAAGGGTTTTATTACACCCCTCGAGTGGATAAAGAGCTACTCCGCGAATACCATGAAGGCTTAATCGCTTCGTCGGCTTGCCTCGGCGGCGAAGTGCCGCAATCGATTATGAAAGGAAATATCGAGGAAGCTCGGCAAAAGATACTCGAATACCGCGATATTTTCGGCGAAGATTTTTACCTGGAACTCATGCGCCATAAATCCGGCGATCCGGATATCGATTCAGGGGTATTCCGCTATCAGGAAGAAGTGAACGAGGTATTGGTGCAATTCGCACGGGAACTGAATATCCCGCTCATAGCGACCAACGATGTCCATTTTATTGAAGCGGATGACGCCGGAGCTCACGATCATCTCATTTGTTTAAGTACCGCTAAGGACATCGACGATCCCGACAGGCTCCGCTATACCCGGCAAGAATACCTGAAGTCGAAAGCAGAAATGAGCGAACTCTTCCACGATTTCCCCGAAGCGCTCGATAATACCATTGCCTTGGCCGATAAGATTGAATCCTACAAACTCAATCATGATGCGATCATGCCGGAATTCCCTATTCCGCCCGATTTCAAAACCCTCGATCAGCTGCGAGAGGAATGTAGTCCCGAGGATTTGAAAGCCGAATTTGGCGAAGCGTACGACCGGATGGGCGACTACGAACACGTTTTAAAAGTAAAACTCGAAGCCGATTACCTGCGGAAGCAAGTGTACGAAGGAGCGCGTTGGCGCTATGGAGAAAAATTGAGCGATTCCCTGATAGAACGAATTGATTTCGAGCTTACCACGATTAAGAAAATGGGTTTTCCAGGCTACTTTCTCATTGTCCAGGATTTCCTCGATGCTGCTCGTAAAATGGGCGTTTCCGTCGGACCGGGACGTGGTTCAGCCGCTGGATCGGTCGTGGCTTACTGCACCCAAATTACCGATGTGGATCCCATTAAGTACGATTTGCTGTTCGAACGTTTCTTGAATCCCGATCGTATTTCCATGCCCGATATCGATATCGACTTCGACGAAGATGGTCGCGAAGAAATATTAAAATGGGTAGTGAATAAATACGGTAGGAATAAAGTTGCTCAGATAGTGACCTTTGGTACGATGGCTGCCAAGATGGCTATCCGCGATGTGGCTCGCGTGCAGAAACTACCGCTTCCCGATGCCGATTACCTGGCTAAATTGGTTCCCGATAAACCAGGAACCTCGCTCGAAAGTGCGTTCAAGGAAGTGAAGGAATTGAGAGAAGCTAAAAGTTCCGAGAATCCTAAAATAAGCGAAACCCTCAAGTATGCCGAGACGTTGGAAGGTTCGGTAAGGCAAACGGGAATTCATGCTTGTGGCATCATCATAGGCCGCGACGACCTCATGGAGCATGTGCCGGTTTTTACCTCGAAAGATTCCGATTTGCTCATCACGCAGTACGACGGCAAATACATTGAGAGCGTTGGAATGCTTAAAATGGATTTCTTGGGTTTAAAAACACTTTCCATCATCAAAGATGCTATCGAGAATGTTCAATTGTCAACCGGTAAACTAATCGATTTATCAACCATATCCTTGGAAGATAAAAAGACCTATGAGCTGTACGCCAAAGGAGAAACGACAGCGCTCTTTCAGTTTGAATCGGCCGGGATGAAGAAGTATCTCAAGGAGTTGAAGCCCAATCGGATCGACGATTTGATTGCGATGAATGCACTCTATCGACCCGGCCCAATGGAGTATATCCCCGATTTTGTAAAACGAAAGCATGGTCAGCAAACGATTCACTACGATTTACCCGAGATGGAACCCTACTTAAAGGATACTTATGGGATCACGGTGTACCAGGAACAGGTGATGTTACTCTCGCGAAAACTAGCCGGCTTCACTGGGGGACAAGCCGATTCGCTTCGGAAAGCTATGGGTAAAAAAGATCAGGACATGATGTTGCGCCTGAAGGAGCAGTTTTTTGCCGGCTGCAAGAAGAATAATTACGATCTGAAGATTATCGAGAAAATTTGGAACGATTGGGTGGCCTTTGCGAAATATGCATTTAATAAATCGCATTCTACTTGCTATTCCCTGCTGTCGTATCAAACGGCTTATCTTAAAGCTCATTATCCCGCCCAGTTCATGGCAGCGGTGCTGAGTCGGAATATTACCGATATCAAGAAAATTACCATCTTTCTCGATGAGTGCAAACGCATGGGAATAAAGGTTTTGGGTCCCGATGTGAATGAAAGCCGTATCAAGTTTGTTGTGAACAAAGAGAACAATATCCGCATTGGCTTGGTCGCCATTAAAGGGATGGGAGAATCGGTTGCACAGGAGATTGTCCGGGAGCGCGAAGAGCATGGACCATACAAGGATTTGTACGATTTTGTGGAACGGGTCAATCATCAAATTGTGAATCGTAAAGCGATTGCAAATTTGATAATGGCCGGTGCTTTCGATTTTGCGCATCCTAACAGCCGTCATTTATTGCTGGCCGATATGCCCAACTCCGAACAGAATTTTCTCGATGTGCTTTTACGCTACGGCCAGAAAGTGCAGTCGGAACAGAATAACCTCCAAACGTCGCTTTTTGGCGATGCAGTTGAATTTCAGATTCCCAAACCACAACCACCCGAAGTGGAAGCTCCTTCGAAAATTGCTCAGCTTAACCAGGAAAAGGATTTAATTGGGGTGTACCTTTCGGCTCATCCGCTCGACGATTTCCGAATTGCGATCGACCATTTCTGCACGCATACGTTAGCCGATTTGGCTAATCCCGAACCCTTGCTGAATCGTACGGTTGCGGTTGCAGGAATCGTTACCTCGGCCCAAAACCATCTTACTAAAACCGGAAATCCTTTCTTGCGGGTCGAGATGGAGGATTTCCACGATAGTTACCGACTCGCTTTATTCGGAAAAGACTTCTTGAATTTCGGAAAATTCTTTCACGATGGGGTTTCGGTGTTTATTCGAGGTCGGGTTCAACGACGCAGCTTTGGAAATACGAACGAAGTAGAGTTTCGAATCGAAACGGTAGAGTTTCTATCCGAGATGAAGGAGAAAATCAAAAAGCTTACGCTTCATATACCGCTCGAGGCCATTCGGGAAGATGTGGTAGCTCGTTTCATGGAAATTGTAGAGGAGCATCCCGGTAAAACCGATGTTTACCTGAAAATTATCGATCGTGAAGATAAAATCAGCCTCGATTTATTTTCTCGTAAGTATCGCATTGAACTATCGGAGCATTTGCTCGATTATTTCAAGGTTGAAGAGGGTTGGGATTTTTCCTTGTCTTAGGCAGAAAGCTTGTTTGAAATAGTTTTTAGAAAAGGAACGATTTCAAACAGCGGCCACCCTTTAAAAAGTAAACCGGCTAACAAGGCACCAAGACTATTGGCTAGAAAATCGAGGTAATCGCCGGAGCGATTTATAAAAACATGCTCCTGGAGTATTTCCAACATGCCTCCCATGATTATGGAGAACAGCACAGCTTGTGCTAGTCTGCTGGTGGTCCTGTAAGTGGCTGGATTCAGGAAGTAAAATCCCAGTAAGATGCTGATTGTTTGTACGAAATAAACCAGCAGATGCACGAACTTATCGGCATTCCAGATGGGAGGCAAAGGAATCGAATCGCCCGGTACGGCCGATAGGATGGTAAAAGTGATGGCTGCAAAGAGGGCAGGGGTAAAGGCAAGGATTTTTTTCAACATCGATTTGGGGGGGATTGGACGTTCAGAATAAACTGGAACGTTTAATTAAGTATGCCAGTAAAACTTGTTCGAAATCTTTGGCTATATCCGCTTCGATGAAATCGATTTGGAACTGACCGCAACGTAATTTCAGTTCGCTTAGGAAGTGGTCCATTCTGGCACGATACGTTTCTCTTACTTCATTCGGATTCAATTTAATCGACTCGCCGGTTTCCATATCGACAAATCGATAGGGACGATTTTGGAAATCGAAGGCTAGTTCGTCGCGATGCGAAGTAACATGAAAGAGGATAACCTCGTGTTTATTGTGACGCAAATGTTGCAGCGCCGAAAAGACATCGTCGGCATTTTCATGGCTCATCATATCGCTAAATAGAATCACGAGGGATCGTTTGTGGAAGCTTTCTGCGAGGAGATGAAGCGTTTCAGCGGTAGATGTTTTGCGTTCTTTGGCTTGTTTTTCCGGTTGAAGTTGTTCGTTCAGGTAAGCAAAGAGCAAACGCGCATGCGAAGCTGAGACACGAGCCTGCGTTTGCAGTTCGATCCCTTCGTTGAATAAGGTAAGGCTCACCGCGTCGCGTTGTTTCCGCAACAGTTGAATAAGGGCAGCAGCCGAGTACACCGAAAAAGCTAGTTTGTTTTGCAGGGAGCCGTCGCCCGGATAAAGCATCGAACTTGAGTTGTCGATAATGATGTGGCTACGGAGGTTCGTTTCTTCTTCGTACCGTTTTACGAAAAGTTTTTCGGTACGGGCGAATAATTTCCAATCGATATGTTTGGTCGATTCCCCTTGATTATAGAGCCGATGCTCAGCAAACTCTACTGAAAAACCGTGGAAGGGACTGCGGTGTAAACCCGTTATAAAGCCCTCAACTACCTCACGTGCAATAAACTCCAAATGGTCGAATTGCCCTAGTTCCCGGATGTCGTTTAGGTTTTTCATCATCGATGTTTTTTTGAAAAAAACAAAAGCCACCTGAAAAAGGCAGCCTTTGTAATTGTTCGCTTCGTGCGCAGCTTATACCAGTGCGTCTAATTTTTTTGCCAGAGTCGATTTAGGTACAGCACCTACTTGTTTATCGACCATTTCTCCATTTTTGAAGAACAAGAGCGTAGGAATGTTGCGGATACCAAATTTGGCTGGAGTCATCGGATTTTCATCCACATCCATCTTTACCATAATTGCTTTACCGTCGTAATCGACACTGAGTTCTTCTACAATGGGTCCTACCATGCGGCATGGGCCACACCATTCTGCCCAGAAATCAACCAGCACTGGCTTATCTGACTTTAATACCACTTCCTCAAAATTGGAGTCTGTTACATGAATTGCCATAATAATTTCAGGTTTATGTTTAATAATTATCGGGGAGCAAAAGTAATCGAATTCGAATAGAACTTGGATTAAGATTTCCTAAAAATAAAGTTGCTCAAAGAAAAAATCGGACATATTATTCTTTTAATTTGCTCATACTAATATTACTGAGGGATTTCAGTTTTTACGTATGCGTTTACATTCATGAAAATTATGTTAAAAAGATTCTTCGTTCTAAGTCTGCTCTGGATACCTTTCGCGGTATTTGGGCAAAAGGCAACCATAAGCGGGTATATTCAGGATGCCTCGAGTGGTGAAAAATTGATAGGAGCTTCGGTTTATGAAACCAATAATTACTTAGGAACTACTACCAATGTGTATGGTTTCTTTAGTTTGACCCTCGATCAGGGAAAGTATCCGCTTGTTATCTCGTTTATTGGTTACGAGGCAGTTGAGGTAGCGATTGATTTACGCGAAGATACCCGGCTCGATGTGTCGCTTAAGGCGCTCGATACCCGACTGGAAGAGGTGGAGATTTCTGCTGCGGTATATGAACGGCCGCATACCCGAACGCAAATGAGCGCGGTGAAAATTCCCATGCGCCAAGTGGAACGATTACCTACTTTTTTAGGAGAACGCGATATCATGAAGATGATTCAGTTGCTTCCTGGTATTCAATCGGGGCAAGAAGGATC
>CALGAK010000080.1 GCA_937954085.1 uncultured Bacteroidota bacterium | reverse complement strand
GCAGAACTTCCAAGCGTTATGGTTTGCCCGTTTAAATCCATATCTTTTTCTAAAAGCAAGTTTCCGTTAACAGTTATACCGGAAGAAAGAGTTGGTGTGGAAGTAGAAGATATTACCAGACTGTTAACTGTAGGAGAACCGCTAATGGCTGCTTCATTATTGCCATCCCATTTATAAATTCCAACATTACTGCTTGAAGTTGGTACCCCATTTGTCCAGTTTGAAGCTGTTGACCAATCGCTGCTTGTAACTCCGAGCCAGGTAGTAAAGGATTCTGAATCTGTCCATCCTGCACCGCCGTTTATAGTTCCGTTATAACTGTTGCTTGTAGCGTCATAAACTGTTGTTCCAACGGCTTCGTTCAGACTATAATAAGCAACTAAACCACTTTCACCTCCCTCTAGCGTACGGGTCATGTTTTCGTGGATTTCTGTTGCAGTGCGTGCAGTATTCCAAATTCTTACTTCGTCTAAACTACCGGTAAGCAATTCACCACCATTTAAGGAACCAAGCCAAGCGTCACTTATAGTTGGTAAAGAAACATTGGCAGAATTCCTTTGATTTTTTAAAACACCGTCAAGATATGTACGGAAACCATTTGTTGTATTCGCTTCCCAAACGCAAGCAATATGATGCCAGTTACCGTCTTCAATTTCACTATCTGTTCCAATCGTCACGCCTGATGTTTCTCCATCTGATGAAATAATAAATTTCGGCGGATCTGACCAACCTGCTACAATATACCCCCCCCCATCTTGAAATCTAACCGCAGAATGTAACGCCGCTCCTTTAAACCAATATTCAATTGTTATTGCGGTACCGCCGCTTAAATTGCCGGAATATAATGAAGAAGGCAGTGTTACATAATCATCCGAACCGTCAAAATTTAGACATTTTTTAGAAACTAACATATTGGAAGTAGCTGTCCAGTCGTTTCCGGTCATGTTGGTTAAAGTACCAGTATGGCTTCCCTTTGAATCGGTTAAGGTAGTTCCAGAAGTTGCATTGAATTTATAATAAGCTACTAAATTAGTTTCACTTGAAGGATCGGAAAGTTCCTGATACATGTTTTGGCGGATTTCCGTTTCCGTACGCGCGTCATTCCAAATACGAACTTCATCAATTTTACCACTGAAAAAACCATCAACTTTACCGATATATTTTACACCACTTATGGGGTAATGACCGGCATGATTCGTACTCGTAAGCTTCAAAATTCCATTTACATAAAGAGAGTAATTGGTTCCATCATAAGTAATTGCGATATGTGTCCATGTATTAGCTTCTATAACATTTGTTGCATCATGAGAATACCATGTTGAACCATCGCCAAAACCAAAATGAATATTAGTAGTGTTATAAACATATATCGATGGACCTCTATCACTAGCAGCTGATGTTTGGCTACCCATAATGCCATGATAATTTGCATCGGTATTACTGGAATATATCCATGCTTCTTGTGTAAAAGAAGTAATATCACTTCCTGAATTGTATAAAGGTTCAGTAGGAATATTTACATAATCATCCGTTCCATCAAAAGTGAGGCAGTTATTTTGGGCGTTAAGGTAAAAAGCACCCATACTGAGCAATAATAAAAATACCAGCTTTTTCATTGAAAGGTATATTATGGTTGACTAATAATTAATGTTTGGATTTAATCTCTTTCTATTGTTTGTTTTCTTAAAGCTTCAAATTTAGTGATACACCAAGCATTTGAAAGGAATGAGGTTGTAAAGAATGATCATTTTTTACAACAATAATTTGATTTCATGAAATGAGCAAGGCGTGGATGGCTGCTTTAAAGATTCATGTGAGGGAGGTGCCCGGAAAATATTTATACTATTTTTGAAAAAAAATTGGGATGAAACGTATCCTTACTGGAATACTATTCTTTTTTACACTTTTTTTGCACGCATCTGTGGAAGATGGCTCGACGATATCCAACACTGATTCCAGCGAAAGCCATAGCAGATTGCTTCATCTTGCACAACAATTGGTATTTAAAAACCCGGATTCTGCGCAATATTTGATTGATAAAGCCATTCTGTCGCAAAACACCCTGGATGATGAACGATCTCAAAGCAAGGTTTTTTACCTTTTGGGTAATATAAATCTGGTAAAAGGGCAATATCCCAAAGCGGTGGAATATTACGAAAAATCCTTACAAATCGCGCAGGAGTATGAAGATTCTGCAAGGATTTCTGATTTGTATTCCAATATTGGAATAGCTTATGCACGTATGGGCGATCAGGAGACTTATTTGGCCTACCTGCTCAAAACATTGGATATCGACCGAAAAATGGGCAATGAACATATGATTGCGGCAGATTACAATAATATTGGCAATGTTTACTTAAACACACATGAACCGCATGAAGCACTTTCTTATTACCGAAAAGCATTGGAGTATAATTTTAGACGCAGCGACTCATCCCTGCTGTATGCCATTTATGGTAATATCAGTAATTTTTATCACTTAGTGGAAAAATATGATTCTGCAAAGTATTATTCACAAAAGGCCATACAAGTTGCCACACTTACAGGGAATAATAATGAACTTGGAACAGCGTATGGTAATATTGCTTTGCTGTATGGCAAGCTGCAACAATATGATTCAGCAATTCATTATTATGATGTGGCCATAAATCTAATGGAAGAAATTGGAGCCAACAGGCGACTTGCGGCCTTGTTAAACGATAAATCTCAATTATTAATCAAGTTTAATGATGCTGCTGCTGCCATAACTTTAAGCTCAAAAAGTCTTGCAATTGGTCGTGAGGAAGAAGATAGGGTAATCGAAGCCGAAGCAAATAAAAATCTGTCATTGGCTTATGAAGCACTAGGTGACTATGAATCAGCTTTGAAATATCATAAAAGCTATCTTTTGATTAACGATAGTTTAAACTTGACAAGCAAGGATGCCGAACTACAAAAATTGATTCGACGCTTTGAGGTCAATGAAAAAAAACGCGAAATAAGACAATTGGAGATTGAAAATGAATTTGAAAAAAGCCAAAACCGCTGGCTGGCTATTTCGTTCTTCATGCTTGTTGTTTTTCTAACTGTTTTGTTTTTAAAAAACCGTAAACTTAACCGCAGTTATCATTTATTGCTTGATAAGCAGAAACAACTTGCAGGAATTAAACCTTCGCCGATGGATAGCAGCACGAGTGAGACAGAAGAAACCGAGGTGCAAAAGCAATTGATTGTAAAGCTGGATCAATTGTTAAAACAGAAGAAAATTTTTCTCGATTCAGAAATTTCACTGGATGCATTGGCTGAAATACTAAACACCAACAGAACCACGCTTTCTGCGCTTATAAACCAACACTATCAAAAAAACTTCAATATGCTGATCAATGAATATCGCATCAACGAGGTGTTGCGGCTATTTGCTGAAAACCATCATAACCGCTATACGATGGAAGCCATATCAAAACAAGTAGGATTTGGCAGCAGGGCAAGCTTTAATGCTGTTTTCAAAAAAGTTACGGGTGTTACGCCTACTTTTTACATCAACAATATGTGAGTTTACCTAAAAATGCTGTTTTAAAGTATCCAATCGCTCTACTACCAATTTTTTAAAGGGATGCTATGCTTTCTTGCGGGTAAAAATGACGAAAGCTGAAAAAAATCTTGAGTTTATTCGACTTCAAGGTGAGTCGGGCTTAAGTGTAAAAGAGTTTTGTGAGCATAATGGATTGAATGTTCGTCGTTTTACTACTGGAATAAGAAACTGGCAGGGGACTCTCGTCAAGGCAAGTTTATTCCCTTGGTTGTAAAATTGGTAAATCCTCGACCGCTTCCTCTGAAGAATAATTCACGGAAAACGGCCTCATATGAGCGTCATGAGTTAGCATTCGTAGATTCGATGGTAGCGATTTTATATTCCAACGTAGTTTTAATTCGACTAAATGGATTGGCGAATCCTGAGCAAATGCGATGATTAATTCATCTTCAAGATTAGGCTATGTTCCATTTACATGAATCCTTGAGCTACTTTTTATATCTGCATTGTGGATATGCGGAAAAGTTTTTACACCCTTGGTGGCATTGTTATCTCGGAAATGGGCAGAAAAGTGGGGCCGTTTTATCTTTATAAACCGAAATCAAAACGTGATGAAAATCAAGTACATGGAATAACCCGGACGAGACGTTTATCGCCTCGAAACCTTTACAGCGAAAAAGTGACGGGGATGGGTTGGATGTTTAACCTGAAACAATAGGACAGGCCAAAGAGGCTGAAAAAGAAGTTATTCCCTATGAGCGTAAGAAACCAATAAAGAAAGACAAGTCGCTTCGAACTCCCATTGCTGATGATTTACGACGTGAAATAGAAGTAATTAATCCGGAAGGAATCGATGAGCGTTTTGTAAAAAATACGCGAGGAAATAACTGAAATTTTAGAAATCGAGCCGGAGAAGTATATGTTCGACGAATTGTTCGTAACAAATATGATTCAAGGGCGAGTATCAAGCATAAACGATACGAAAGAAACTAAAGAGGCTTAAAAAGTAATCCGAATAGCTCCGATGCCATTGCTCCCTATTCCAAGAGGGAATATAGGATCTAGCCTGTTTACCGAGCTGCTGGTTAGTAAATACCTCCATCCTATTTCCTTTCATTGGAAAATCCAGATGCTCAAACAATCTAACCTTCATCTGGCCGCTTCTACTGCAAACGATATTTTCCAAAATAGGGTTGATTTGCTACGAGCTTTGTATTACAGACTCAAAGAGCTTGTTTTACCTAGCGATGATATCCAAAACGATGAAAGTACGATTCCGGTGATAAATAATGAAAAGGCTAAAACCGTAAAAGCTTATCTCTGGGCTGTTCGCTCGGTGATGGAAGAAATGGTCTTTCCCATTACGAAGTAGGATTCAGAGCACAAAAAGTAGTAGTCGATTTATTAAAAGACTATAAAGGAGCCAACCAAACAAATGGTTACGAAGCTTAGAGTCCTTTTGAGCGGAAGAAAGACGCCTTATTGCTTGATTGTTGGGCACATTGCCCGTCGGAAGTTCAATGATGCGTTAAATAAAGAACGGGGAAAAGTCACGTATGCGCTTGAGTAAATTCGATTGCTGTATACGGTTGAGGTCATGTGCGATGATGGGAATCTTAACTCCGAGAGGCGAGCATCAAAACGCGCGCTAGCCTATCACATTATGGTCGCATTTGAAAAATGGATTAGTAAAGACTAGATACAACTACATTCAAGGGCTTATATCGAAAAGCGCTAGCCTATACCTATCGAATCTTTTACCGTTTAAGTCGGTATCATTTGGATGGTCGTTATCGGATGGATTACAATTTAATCGAGAATGTTATCAGAGCGCTTGTCTTAGAGAGAAAGAACTATTTGTTTGAAGGAAATCACGATGCCGCAGTAATGTGCTCTCTGATGGCCGGTTGTAAAGCAGAAGATGTGTATCTAACACGTTGGTTAAGCGATGTTCTAAGTCGTATTCCATACTACCAAGCCGATTATAGCAAAGATCTAGCGGAGCTATTTCCCCATCAATGGTAGCGGTCAAATCCGTCTGAAAATCCTTAAACAGTATTCAAGAAACCTTGGAATTCTTAAAAATTACTTGAATATTTCTAAACAAATCCAAGCCATACCTAAAATTCACACTTTCCCAAGGCGCGGTAGGCCGGATGGTTACCCACCTCCATCGCCTATCTCTCACCTAATGATTTTGAACAAATGTGGCACCTGGATTTGATTACATAAAGGTTGTTCAGGCTAAAAGGCAATTAACATTTAAACCTAAAATTCCACGACACAAACTCAAGCAATCCACCGGTAATGATGAATCGGAGGGAAGTTCCTTGGCTCGCTACGAGCCCCTCGATGGGGCGAAGAAATGAAAAAAGAAGTGCTGGGATAAAATGTCAAGCACTTCATCGACTCACGGTTTAAAGAATCCCCGTCGGTCGTACCTTTGCAGCATAAACCTGGGAAAACAAATCGTATGTTTGCAATTAATAAATCAATTTCTCCGAAGAATAGGGGGGCATACCAACGCATGTTAGCGTTTATGCTAAAAAGACATTCAATTCAATCGATAATCAATGAAAAAAGACATTAAAATACCTGATTCAATTAGCACAAGGACTGAATACAAAAGAAAATTCAGTTTTTGGGAAATGTATCGAGCCTTTATTCTGATACCACGTGCTGCTGGAAAGATGATTGGAAACAAAAGAAAAAAGTTAGTTGATAAAGACTTCGTTGAAAGATTGCAATTGGCGGTTACTGAAGTAAACGGTTGTGCTGCATGTTCTTATGCCCATACTTATATGGCATTGAAACAAGGAATGCGCAGTGAAGAGATTAATAGTTTTTTGAGCGGAGACGGAACATTTATAAATCAAGATGAAGCCAAAGCAATCTTCTTTGCTCAACATTATGCTGACACAAGAGGTTTTCCTAAAAAAGACGCATTTGATTCTTTGTTAAATGAATATGGAAATCAAAAGGTAGCAATTATTCTATCTGCGATACAATTGATGCATGCAGGAAATATTTTCGGTATACCTTACAGTGCACTACTGTCGAGACTAAAAGGCAAACCTTACAAAGACAGTTCATTGATTTATGAAATCGGAATGCATGTTGGTGGTCTAATTTTATTCCCAATATCATTGGTTGATGGATTTTTAAGAAGTATTTTGGGGTTTCCCAAAATGAAACTTGATAGCAATACAACAATTGAATAGATTTCAAGATTAAAACAGCACGAAACGCTAATAACTAAGGCTCTGCTCGCTCTACAAGGACAAGCGAGGAGTCCAATTTTTGCTACATCCGACTTGGATTGAAGAATCCTTATGTATTTTTCAATGATTTTGATGATTTGGCACAAAGAAATCAATTGCCGTTCTTTAAAATTTTGCAGGTTTTCGTTTTTGAAGCTTCTCAATCAATCTGCTTTTTCATTTTTAGATGTATTTAACGGTAGTCTTGTATGTCTTCGGCCACGATTGTATTGTCAGTTTAGCTAATTTTCTTATGATTGTGTTTCGCTGTGTTTTAAGAGGATGTTGACTACCAATTAAAAGTGCATCGAAAGCTCCTAAAATCCGCAGGTGTTTGTTGAAAAAGGCTGTAAAACTTTAACGAGTAAAGCTTTACAGCCAAGGTATTTCCACCTAAATTGGTGTTGGACAAAACACCTTGCATGAAAATACAACATAGCAAATCAATTTCCGCATTTGGAGGGATAAATTTTGTTTTGGAATACTAAGTACATGACAAAAATTGGCAGTAATATTCAAACTGATTCAAATTTTTAGTTAAGAATACATTAGCTAATGAAACTAGACCGTATTTAAATAAACTTTGAGCTCTTCTGCCATGCTTTTTAATTTTAATCATTGTTGTCCGATAAAAATTTAAAACCTATGTTTTTATTTCATAAACATTT
>CALGAK010000079.1 GCA_937954085.1 uncultured Bacteroidota bacterium | reverse complement strand
CCATGAGTAGCATCATGATCCCTAAAAGAAAAAGATTGATGTTCATGAAAACCGCGCGAAAACGGAATTTCTGTACTTGTTCCTGAATAAGTGTGCGCGATGCAATCAACAGAGATAGGCTAAAGAGACTCAATAAGCCAATCAGCAGCGGGTGGTGAATTACCTGAAAAATGACCAATAAAAAGGCCGAAAAAACAGTTCCTGTCATCCAGGTAAAAATGATGCGCTTAGCTTGCTGTTCTTCAATGTAATCGGTAATAACCGGATACCCTGCCATGCGGTACTGTTCTCCCAGTTTGAGTACCAATAAAATGAAATGGGGAACTTGCCAGATGAAGAAGAAAAAAGCAACTAAGAGGATATCGCCTGCAAACCAACTGCCGCCGGCGCTCGTATAACCGATCATAGGAGGCAAGGCACCAATGACCGATCCCACAATGACGGCAAAAATTGAAACCCGCTTCATAGGTGTGTACACACCATTGTACCAAAAGAGGGTAAGCCAGGCCAGGAATAAGCTGGTCCAATTAGACGAAAAATAAAGAATCACTGAGCCAACGATTCCGGTAATGAGCACATAATTAATTGCGTACTGCTTGCTGATTGTTCCAGCGGGGAGGGGACGGTTTTGCGTCCGTTCCATTTTTGCATCGTGATTTCTTTCCTGATATTGATTCAGCGCAGCCGACGAGGCTGCTATGAGGAAAACGCCCAGTACCGGAAGAATCGAATGCCAGGTAAACGATTCACTGTGCAATAAATAGCCGGTTAAGGTCGATAGTGTTACGGCTACGGTAATGCGAATCTTTCCCAAGTCGCTCCAAATCGCCCAACGTTCCTTCATGGTCATCTCGAAAAATTTTATTGTAAGGATTTTAAGTAGAGGATAATTTTATCCACTTCTTCTTCACTCAATTGACCTTCGTACGAGGGCATTAGGCCAGGCACATATCCATCCACTACCTTCGCATTGGGTTGATAAATCGATTCACGGATATAGTCTTCATCGACTGTGATTTCTTGCTTTTCACCGTTAACCATCACCGTTTTAGTCGAGCCATAAAGATTTTTAAACGTGGATCCAACCAGTTTGCTTCCATCGATTGAGTGACACGCAACGCAACCTTTTGCTTTAGTGAAACGTGCCGCTTCCGTTACCGGATCGATTTCGGCAGTAGCTGGGTTATTGGCTGCAATCCAATCCTGATAATCTTTATCGGGCAGGGTAATAAGCTTGGTTATCATTGCCGAGTGGAGCAGTCCGCAATATTCGGCACAGAAAATATCGAAGGTGTCGATTTTATCGGCTTCGAACCACATGTAATTGGCCCGACCCGGATTCACGTCTTCCTTCACCCTAAAGGCAGGAATGTAGAGCGAATGCACCACATCTTGCGAAAGTAAATTCAGTTTTACCGGAGTGTTTACGGGTACTTTGAGGGTATCGTACTGGAATCCATTTGGATATTCGAAGGTCCAGCTCCACATGCGACCGGTTACATCAATTTCGATAGCACCATCGGGCACTTCGCGCAAAGGGGTATAACCAATGTATCCAATCCAGAACATCACCAAAACGAGAATAGTAGGTATAACGGTCCAAATGATTTCGAGGCGGGTGTCACCTTCAATTTGGGTTGCGACCGGATTTTTTTTCCGGCTGTATTTAATGGCAAATCGGACCATCACAAAGGTGATGGCAATGAGCAAAATGGTACTTACGCCAATGATGAAAATCAGTGCGAAATCGACATCGCCGGCAAAAGTAGATGCGGTTTTCATGGTCTTTCCTCCTCCCTATCTGAATGAATAATCGATGAATAAAAATGCCAGCACAGCTATCAGCACAAAAAGACAGATAAACACCATGGTTCGGAAGAATTTGTTTTCGAACTTGAGGTGCATAAAAAAGTAGCCTACAAGAATCGATTTGACAGTCGCTACCAGAAGTGCAATGATGACGGTGAGCGCTTTGAAATCGAACTGGGCTATCTCAACGGTAACAAAAGTGAGAATCAATAAGTCTATCCAGATGAGGATGTTTTTTTTGTCGCTTACAATGTGAGTATGATTGGTGTCCATGCTTGAAATGTATTGATTTCTTTAATGATGATGGTTGATCTCGTGTAACAGGCAATCAAATGATGAGATAGAAGAGCGGGAAAAGATAAATCCAGATAACATCCACCAAGTGCCAGTACAATCCTGCATTTTCCTGTAGTACATAATTGTCGGGTGTAACCTCGCCACGCTGAATATACCACAGAATGAATCCAATAAAGGTGACTCCAACAATGATGTGTAGGGCATGCAAACCGGTCATAAAATAGTAGAGTAAAAAGAAAAGCGATTCGCCGGAACTGAGCTCACCAAATTCTTTCATGCCCGGGAATAATCCGTGATGAATTTTGGCTCCCCATTCGAAATACTTATTCACCATAAAGGTTAGGGCAAAAACAATGGTAATCCATAACAACCATTTGGCTTTGCGAATATGCCCGCTTTGAATGGCCGAAATCGATAAAGCTACCGTGAGCGACGAAGTAAGCAGCACTACGGTGTTGATTGCGCCAATAACCCAATCGAGGCGAGCGGAGCCATCGTGGAATGCATCGGAATTGAGATACCGATAGGCGGCATATACCACAAATAAACCTCCAAATAAAAGAACCTCGGTGAAGAGAAACAACCACATTCCCATGCGTTTCCCTTCGTCGTCGCGGTGGTGGGCATGCTCAAGAGTAGCTGCCGCGTGAACCGTTTCGTTGCTGATTACTGCATCCATTGCTTCAAGTGAATTAGTGTGTCCGTTTGTTGAAAAAATTAAATATGATGACGTTTTTCGCCAGGATAATCGTAAGGATTCTTATCGACTACCGGTGGGGTTGGGAAATTGAAAATAGGCGGAGGACTGGCTGTAGTCCACTCCAAGGTGGATCCTCCCCAAGGATTTTTGGGAGCTGCTGGGCCACGTTTAGCCGAGCTAACCAGGTTCCAGATAGCCATAATCAATCCAATGAATAACACCCATGATCCGACGGTCGAAAGCTGATTTAGGAAAGTGAATTCTTCGAGGTAATCGTAGTAACGACGGGGCATACCTTGTATTCCTACGATGAAGAGTGGGAAGTACAACAGATTGAACCCGAAGAAAAAGATGGTAAAGGCAATGTTAGCCCGTTTTTCATTATAAAGTTTTCCCCAAATTTTAGGAAACCAGTAATGAACCGCTCCAAAAAAGGCAAATCCAACGCCACCAAACATGGTGTAATGAAAGTGAGCTACCACGAAATAGGTGTCGTGCACGTGAATATCGGCAGCTAAAGCTCCCACGACCAATCCGGTAAATCCTCCAATCATGAAGAGGAATATAAAGGCAAAGGCATAAAGTAAGGGCGTTCGCACATCGATGGATCCTTTGTAAAGAGTAGCTACCCAGTTGAATACTTTTACCCCGGAAGGGATGGCAACCAGGAAGGTTAGAATCGAGAAGATGATTCGGGCTGTTTCGCTCATGCCGGAGGTATACATGTGGTGACCCCAAACAAAATATCCTACAAAAGCGATTGCGAGACTCGAGTACACAATGGCTTTATAGCCGAAAATCGATTTACGAGCAAAGGTTGGAATGATCTCCGAGATAATACCCATTGCCGGGAGAATCATGATGTACACAGCGGGGTGAGAATAAATCCAGAAAAGGTGCTGATAAAGAACAGGATCGCCACCAATGGAAGGATCGAAGAAACCAACGTTCAGGGTTCGTTCGGCAACTACCATTAATAGGGTAATCCCTACAATAGGAGTCGCTAAGACTTGAATCCAACTGGCTGCATACAAAGCCCAGGGGAACAAAGGCATTTTCATCCAACCCATGCCTTTAGCGCGCATCCGGTGCATGGTCACAATGAAGTTTAATCCGGTTAAGATCGAGGAGAATCCGAGGATGAAAGCGGCCAATACAGCCATAATCACATTGGTTCCGGTCTTAACGCTGTAAGGTGCATAAAAGGTCCAGCCGGTGTCGGGTGGTCCATCGCCCAAAATCAAGGTGCTTAATGCCATTAATCCACCCACTACATACAAATACCACGAGAACAGATTCAGCTTAGGGAAAGCCACATCGTCGGCACCGATCAAAATGGGGAGGAAGAAGTTGCCGAAAATGGCCGGTATTCCTGGTATGATGAAAAGGAAAATCATGATGACCCCATGAAGGGTGAAAATGGAATTGTAGGTTTGCGCACCCATAATGGTTTCGCCTGGTGCGATTAGCTCCAGACGCATGAGCAAGCCTAAAAGAACCCCAACCAGAAAGAAACCAACTACTCCATAGAAATAGAGTAAGGCTATCCGTTTGTGGTCGTGGGTTGTAACCCAGGATTTGAATCCCCGGCTGGTTTTAAAATAATCAACTTCGTTGTTTACATGCGAATGCGACATGATTGAACCTCCTTGTTAAGCAGTCTTTAGTGATCGTTTTCTACTAATGATGATGAGATATAGAAATAAGCCAAAAGCAAAGGTCAGAATAACCGTAGCGGCTACTTTCGTGATGTTAAAGGCGTAGGCTTTCCCTTCGGCATCGTAACTGAAGCAGTAATTCAGTACTTTGTTGATGGTGGGACCTGATTTCCCTGCTGCGGCCTCGATGGTCGCCATTTTTAAATCGAATGGATTGAAAAACATACCATATAAATAGCGGGTAATTTTTCCTTTTGGACTCAACATGGTGAGCGCGGCTGCGTGGACATAATCCTCGCCTTCTTTCTTGAACCCGAAGCCCACCGCATCGACCAATGCTTGCACGTTGGCACTGTCGCCGGTCATGAACCGCCATCCATTGGGGTCGATTTCGCGCTCGAGCTGTGCGAAATAATTTTTCCGCTTGTCGCGGCCAAGATCCCAGGTTTCGTTCCAGTTAAAGCTGATCGTCAGTACCTGATAATCGATCCCTAGAACCATGTCGCTCCGATCAACCACCTCGGTTACCCCATCGAGCAAGGGGCTGCAAATACCGGGACAGTTGAAATAAACCAAGACCAAAACGGTCGGTTTGTCGATGATCTCGTCTAGGATAACTTCTTCGCCAGCGTCGTTGGTGAAGACCAATCCTTTGGGAATGGTTTCGTCGAGTTTTTCAAAAATGCCAATCTGTGCTACATCTTCGGAATTAGCCATTGCGAACAGGGTGGTCGCTAGAAATAGTAAGCTTGCAAAAATCTTTTTCATGCCTTGAAGTAATTAGTTGTTTTATAAGCGTTTGTGAAAATCTGTAATGATGTTTGCTTAAGCACCCCGACAACTGCCCTGCCGGGAAGCAGGAGCTGTCATTGAGCGCCCAAATATTTTAAAAAAATACTTTAACATCCGATTATATGATTTGTTTAGACACTAGTCAGATTGATTGAAAATAGTTTTACTCATTGTTTTGTGTAAGTATATGATTTCATGTGCTTTATGAAGTTTTCGCTAAAGCTGGTTCTTCTGTTTTTATTCATAATGTTTTTGTAGGCAATCATTTTTTGCAAATTGCTGCATATCAGGAGTTAAACTAGGATGGAAAATTTAGACAACTTTTAGCTTGCAATCGGTTGGGGCGGCTTGTTAAAAATTAGGTTTCTCATACATCTTAGTTGCGCAATAAGCTACTCATTGATTATCTTTAGCTGAACAAATGCTAATCCTCAACCACTATGAAGCCGATATCCTTTTCCGACCGGGATCTGGAAGGTGTAATGTCTTTAATCAAAGATGCTGAGCGACGCGAAACGAGCGCTTTTGGAACAGAGTTACGTACTTATTGCAATCGATTGGAAGGCGAAGATGCCATTTGGGAGCTGGGTCGAATAATTCAGTACAAACAAAAAACCATGAATCTTCGGAATACTAACCCGAATAAGGGATTAGTGATAGCACGATTACTAGGTGAAGGTTGGCTGGAGCCAGAAGATTTATTCTTTTTGCCCAAGGAGCAACAAGCGTTAATTATTTCCGAGGCCGAAATGTGGAAAAACTCCGATGAGGATTAGTGATTCCTTTTCAGCAGGTCGACGGCAAAATCTTTTAAAACGCTCTTCCGATCACTTGGGAGATTTAGCTCATTAAAAGCGTCGAATGCTTGCTCGTAGTAGGCCTCCTGAGCTGCTCTTGCAAGCTGGTCTATTCCCAGATCTCTCAATATCTCCGTTACGCGTTGAATTTTCTCCTCCGGATTGGCAGGATTCAGACGAAACCATTGTTTTAATTCTGCTGCTTCTTTTCCCTGAGCTTTTTCTAGCGCCTGAATGGTTAAGAAGGTCTTTTTATTGGCGGCAATATCTCCTCCTAAAACTTTCTGAAAGTGTTTCGGGTCGCCAAATACATCGAGGTAGTCGTCCTGAATCTGAAAGGCTAGCCCAATGTTCCGTCCAAACTCGTAGAGTCGGTCGGCGTCCTCGGGGGATGCATCGCCAATTATGGCTCCAATTTTCAGCGAGCCGGCAATGAGGACAGATGTCTTAAGCTCGATCATTCGCAAGTAATCTTGGAGGGGAACTTCCTGAAGGTTTTCAAAATCCATGTCGAACTGCTGTCCTTCGCATACCTCGATGGCTAATTTGTTGAAGGAGTGGAGGATCTCCGAATATCGTGTGCTTTGGGTTTGGGCTAGGAGTTGATAAGACAGAATAGCCATGGCATCGCCCGCTAGGATAGCCACGTTTTCGTCCCATTTTTTATGAACGGTAGGGTTGCCGCGCCGCAGGTCGCTCCGGTCCATGATATCGTCGTGAATGAGCGTGAAGTTGTGAAATACTTCGATTGCCAGGGCGGCGGGAAGCGCTTGAATATAGTTCTCGGTAAATAGATTGCAAGCCAGCAGCACCATGCTTGGGCGCAAGCGTTTTCCGCCTAATTCGAGAATGTACTTGAGTGGTTCGTAAAGTCGGTGCGGAGGTCTAACCTGTAAAAGGGGATTGTGACTTATTTCCTGTTCAATAAGTTTTCGGCTTTCCGATAAAGTGAGCATGAGGAATTAATACGTTAAGTGACGATCTTTCTTTTCGGGATAAATATCGGCTATGGTAATGAGAATTCCCGTGTCCTCCATGTTAAAAAAGTAGGGATTATCGACCGTTCCAAAGGTTTTCATGGAAGGGGAGATATTCATGTAGGAATTGATGAGGGGAGGGATGGCTTCTCCTCGTTTGCGAACTTCTTTGGAAAGACGTTTGTAATCCTCAGTTTTATCGTTCCCAAGAATGATGGTGGATAATTCTTCTTTCGAGTGGAGTAGAGGAAGCGGTTCGTGAGCCTGAATAATTCCGTCGGGATCGGGGAAATAAATACTGAGGTAATAAAGGACTAAATCGCGGGCAAGTCGGTCGTAGTTTTTATAAATAGATACTTGTCCGAAAAAGTATTTGATTTGGGGGAATCGCACAATAAGCGAACCGAGTCCGTCCCATAAATTATCTAAGGTAAAAATGGCTCGTCGGCTTTCGGCTGTCGATTGAAATTCAGGACGAATAAAAGAGCGGCCCAGTTCAATTGTGATGGGTAGCATGTTCTGAACAAAGTGATCGGAATACTTAAAAAGCCGGGCGGTTCCGAGTTCAATTTTACCTTCCTGGTTGGTGGCATTCCATCCGGTTTTGTATCGATATCCGCCTAAAATAAGTTCTTCGCGTGGATCCCAGATGATCAATTGAGTGTATGGATGCTCGGCGGTGTCGAGTGCGTCGATATCGGCTTCTTTTCCTGTTCCGCTTCCAACTTCGCGGTAGGCGATTTCGCGCAAACGCCCAATCTCTTTCATAATATTCGGAGAATTATGGGCATTTATCTCATAAATTTCGTTTTGTTGTTTGTTTGTATGCCGAATAAACTTATCCGAACTTAGTTCTTGTTTGATTAAGTGTTTCTCTATCGGATGAATGATAGTTTGCATCATAGCGGGTTGTTTTAGCTTGATAAATGTAGTAAAAGAAACAAGA
>CALGAK010000078.1 GCA_937954085.1 uncultured Bacteroidota bacterium | reverse complement strand
CTCCAACCTAAGGGTAACTCAATGCCAACCAACTGGGGCTGAATCGATTCACCCACTACCGGCAAACTGGCTGCCTGGGTCATGTGTACCTGATAACCGAATCCTAACTGCATATCGCCAATGGTGTTAATGGAATACAGGGGCCAATAATTGCCACCACCACCGCTTTTGGCAATCGTTACATAACTCACCACGGGTTGCAAAACATCTGCAATGTTGGGTGAATTGGGTTCGAGATAGGTGGAAAAATAAGACCAACCTGCAGGTAAATCTATGTACTGGGTATCGGTTGGAAGTATTCCCGGTAACTCAACCTCCAAGAAAACCATACAATTATTTGCATCGATAAGGCTCAATGAATACCATCCGGGTAATAAATTTTCGATGGATAATCCGGTGGCTCCGGTCGACCACACAAGCTGATAAGGAGGTGTCCCTCCAGCCGGTGTTGCGAAAACACTTCCATCGGGACAGGTTCCACAGCTTGGTGCTTGAACCACCAATCCACCTTCTAGGGCAAGAGGACTAATTAACTCAAAACTTTCAGTCCAGACATCCTGATTAACGTCGTAAACGCTTACAGAATAGGCTCCTGCCGATAGATTCTCCAAAGAAGCTGCGGTTGCTCCATGACTCCACTGATAGGTAAAAGGCGGAAGTCCCTGGACCACAGTAAGAGCAATATATCCATCGTTGCTGTCGTGGCACAGCGGATGACTCCAGTTGGCTTGTACCGATAGAGTTGGCGCTGTTTCTCCAAACTTTGCAAGGAATCCATTCTTCTCACCAGGAAAATCCTGTTGTACGGTTGAATTCCCGAAGGCTAAACTCTCGCTCAAATAACTACCCGCTACCAAGACATTCCCAAGAACATCGCCGGAAACAGCATGCACACGCTCCTCCAAGGTATTCCCAACCGTGGTGCCAGTGAGTACATTCCCGCCAGCACTGAGGGTTACGAGAAAGAAATCGTAAAAACCGGAGCTTCCATAACTTGTGTTTCCAATATTCAGCAAGGTGCTGTTGAAATTCCCGACCCACACCAATTCGTTGGTATTACGAGACTGTAATCCGGCCGAGGATTCCTGTCCACTACCGGCAGCTTGTACCGACCACAAATAATCTCCGTTGGCGGCCAACTTGGATAAGAAGAGATCACTTCCGCCAGCCGAACTGAAAACAGAATCGCCTAATTGAATGCTTGCATCGCCAAACTGGCCCGTCCAGTAGATATTTCCAATAGAATCAGTGGTTAAGGCCTCGCCATAGTTAAACTGACTGATGGCCGGTTTCTTGGCCCATAGGGCATTCCCCTGGGAATCGAATCGAGCTAAAAAAGCATTGGGTTGTGTTCCCGAAGAATGAACCAGATTCATTCCTGTTAAACTGAGATTATTACTTACAAAATAACCGGTTAGCAAAATCTCGTTATTTGAAGTTATATGCAAATCGGCGGGTTCGTCCCATTCAGTGCCTCCCATTTTCTTAGCCCAAAGCACATCTCCTCCGGTATTAAACTTAACCAGGAAGATATCGGCAAAATTGGTGTTCGTATTACTAAGCTGATGAGAACCAAAGCTGATGGTGCTGCTCATGAAAAATCCGGTAAGCATGACATTGCCGTCTGGGCCAATCGCCACATCGACTGCCTGATCCTGGCTTACTCCACCAAAGGACTGCAACCATATCAAGCTACCCTGCGGACTAATTTTGGCAATAAATACATCGGTCCAACCATAACCATCGGTCATTTGTCCTCCTAACTCCAGAAAAGTATGCTGAAAATTTCCAGCCAAATAGACATTCCCAGAATCGTCGGCAGCGAGTGCTCGTCCTTCGGTCCAGCCTTCGTTTTCAGAGGCTAAAGCCCAAAGCACTTCGCCATAAGGATCGTATTTACTCAGGAAGAGGGAGGTATTTCCGCTATTCAAGAGAGATATGTTTCCAATGGAGCAACTATCGCCGGAGAAATAACCGCTTCCATAGGAGTTGCCGGCTGCATCGGCGGTAAGTGCAAGGGTTTCATCTTGCAGCTCTCCTCCTTGTTGCCGAGCCCACATCCATCCGGTAGAAGGAATCGTTTCGACATAGACCCATGCATCGTCGGAACTGGTGCAATTACTGGCATCGACCACTTCGAGGGTGTACATGGTTGTTTGAAGCGGATTTGCCTCAGGTTGAATCAAGCTTGCATTGGATAAACCCTGAATCGGGGTCCAGTTAATGGTATAAGGAGGTGTGCCGCCGCTTACCGATCCTTGCAGCACCGCCGACATTCCCGGCACGAGAGTAAAGTCGGGACCAGCTGAAACATTCAGAGGCTGAGCCGACACCGTAATGGATCCATTGGTAAACGTTAGCAAAATAGGATTCCCGTTGGCATCGACTATTTCGCAATTCCCAGGAGTGCTAGTATCCCAACTGAGGGCTGTACTTCCCCCTCCTGAAACAAACAGAAAATCGAATAAAACACCATTCCCAACCGAAACAGCCTGAGTAGAGGCCCATGCAACAAACACTTTTCCGGGCACCTGATGAGCATACAACAAACCACTATTCAAGGCTTGATGCGCATTGCTAAGTCCCTGAAAATCGAGCGATAAACTATCGTATTCGATTACGAGGGAGAAAGCTCCCACTTGATTAAAATTTTGAACGGTGAGCGGGATGAATAACTGCTGTGCGCAGAGATTATTCATATTAGGCAAACTAAGGTCGATCACTTGGGTGGGTGGATTGACGATTAAAGTGGCAACCCCGGAAACGACTGGAGGATTGCAGGTTCCACTCACAACACAGCGATACAAATTCCCACTCATCGACAACGACACCTGCGAAAGAGAAAGGGTGTTCCCCAAGGTTCCTAAGTTCTGCCAGTTAACCCCTCCGTCCGTACTTTGTTGCCAGGTATATTCTAGTCCTGTGCCGCTCGCCTGTACCGAAAAAGTAGCGTTCTCGCCCGCGGTTCGGGTAATCGAGAGTGGATGAGCACCAATTGTTGGAACTCCATAAATTTGAGCGGTTCCGGCAGTGGCAAGCGAAGCGATGAGGGTGTCGGAATTGGTAAATTCTCCAAACCCGGGAGTAGATTGATCCCAGGTTAGCGAAATCGTTCCGCCACTTAATCCGAGAAACTGCAAATCGCATAGCACTCCTTCACCATTTGGAAGGCTTGTTTCGTTTGCTGAAGCCCATGTAAGAAGAACCTGACCATTGATTGCATTGGCAGCAGAAAGTCCGTTGTTCAAACTAGGATGAAGGTTCTCCATCCCGATAAATTCCATTTTGGTCGGATCGAAGTTAAGAGCCAAAGACAAGGCTGAAACGGAACTAAATTGCGCCACCGTTATTGGAATTAGAAACGTATCCGGGCAACCGGTAAAATCGCCCGCATCGACATGAATCACTTGTGGAGGAAGTTCAATACTCAACATTGCCGGGTTAGAGGTGGCAACTGGAGCACAGGTTCCTTCGACAACACAGCGAAACTGATACGTATGATAGGTGAAATCGGGTTGAATAACGTTTAAATTACTCGTAGTAACCCCTGAATAAAGGGCATTATTGAAGAGGGGAGAAAACGTTGTACCTCCATCGGTACTCAGCTCCCATTGGTAGGTCAAGCTATGGCCAATGGCTTGAATGGAGAAATGAGCTGTGCTACCTTCAGGTTGGTTTACATCCTGAGGTTGACTGGTGATAAGCGGAGGCTGCCTTACGGTTAGGGTCGAACCTTGAAACTGCGCCGGAATTGAATTCCCTCCGGCATCGCTTATTTCGCAGTTACCGGCAAGCTGATTTTGGAAGGTCAGGTTCGTTGAGCCACCATCGACCGAACTCCAATGAATCGTAAATAGTAAGCTATCGGATGCCAATAAGTTGAGTGTATCGGATGAGGCCCAGGAAAGGAATAATTGCCCTTGCGTAGCATGAACGCTAAATAAACCATTCGCTAGGTCGGGATGAAGATCTTGTAATTCGATAAAATCGAGTAAATCGTCATCATAAGCAAGCACCATGGAAAATGCTCCTACTCCGTAGAATTCACTTACATACACCGGACTAAAATGCATGCCGGGACATTCAGCCAAAGGAGTGGTCCAAACTAAAATCTCCTGCGGAGGTTCTTCCACGTCGATACTTAATGGATCGGAATACAGCACCGGAGAGCATACCCCTTCGATACGGCATCGATACCAGTTCATTTCCATAGCATAGCTAGCTTCGGCAATCGACAGGGACGCTGAAGTCGTTCCGCTGTATGGAAAGGCATTGCTGAGGGGCATCCAGCTGGTTCCCAAATCGGAACTAACTTCCCATTGATAAGTCAGACTCGTTCCGCCGGCTTGCACAGCCAGGCTGCTCGGCTGACCCACAATAGCTAGCTGCGATTGAGGCGTCGATATAAAATAGGGTGCTTTCTGAACCGTAATGACTGCATTGGAAAAACTTGCAGGCATTGCAATCCCCGACACATTACTGAACTCGCAATTCCCGGGAGTTTCCGTATCCCACAGCAAAGATGAGCTCCCATGCGAAGCATCGAACACCAAGGTTAAAAGCGTATCGTTCCCGAATTGAGCCGAGGCAACGTTAGCCCAGGAGATGTACACCGTATTTCCAGCGGTGTGAACGAGGAACAACCCACTATTGAGAGCAGGATGCGCGTTGGTGTAGGCAAGATAATCTAAGGTAGAAGGATCGAATTCAAGCGCTAAGGAAACTGCCGAAAGCGCATCGTTACTATTCAGCAGAATTGGAACCGTCAGTTCCCCTTCGCAGATAGTCTGATTTTGAACCGAGGTTACAATTACCTGTGAATTTCCCTGCTGAACCAGCCCAAGACCGGTCAGCAGGAGGATAAGGATGAATATCTTTTTCATAATCGTCTGTTTAAAGGTTAGAACTACTTGAGGTAAGTTGATCCACTACCGACAGATTATGAAACTTTCCGTTTGATACGAAGATTCGTTAGCATGAATAAGCATGAGGCGGTAGGTATAAATCCCTTCGCTCAGGTGATCCAGATTTACTACGGTTTGATGCTCGCCGGCAGCCCGTTTACCCAAGGATTGAACAAGCAGCTCTTGTCCAAGTGCATTATAAATTGCCACGGCTACCTCTCCTTCCTGTTGCAGATCGAAGCTCAAATTCAACCTGTCTCGAGTCGGATTGGGATATGCAACACACGAAGCGATTCCGTCGGCATTCCACTCATCGACCGATACTTCCCACGCATAACGTAAGGTTGGCATTTCCAAATCGACAAAAAGCACTGAAGCATCCGAATCGGCTAACTCCGAATTTGCATCGAGGGTAAGCAGGATTGGTTCCCCATCTGTACCCGGCAACACTTTAAACTGCAGAGAGAGCAACACATCGCCACCTTCTAAATCGATAGACTGAGTATTCGTCCAGGCAAAACGCAAGGTTCCATTTTCCTCGTTTACAACGACTGGTTGATTCTCCACTCCAAACTGACACGACTGCCATTCCAACTGATTCACCGGATAGCTAAACTGAAGGGAAACAGCTCCCAGCGACGCGGGTGTACTGATGCGAACCGGCACGGAAATTTCCGATCCGGCTTCAACTAGAAGCTCTTTATCCGATGCAGCTAAATAAAGACTTTTACTTCCTGAAGGAGTATAGGAGCCATTCACATCGCCGATCCATACAAATCGTAAATCTTGGTAGAAAGTATCTTCTCCAATACTGAAATCGGCCAGGTAATAGAGGTAATCTCCTGCCGGGAATGAATTGATAAGTTGCGTGTAGCGCTGCATAATCAACATCGCATCGGTTCCATTCACAGTTTTACTTGCATTCACATCGGCAGCCGTTTGCATCCTATCGGGCAAGGTATCGAGGTGAGTAAAATGCCGGAGCACCCATAATGCATCCGTTGCGTTGACCCCGCCCCAATTGGCCGAATTACTTACCAGATTATACTTGTAACTATCGCGAACCAAATCCTCAAAAACAAAAGCACCCTGCCCATCGGTTTGAGTAGTAGCACTATCGGCAGCTCCCCATAAATTCACTTCGGAATTATAAAATAGGTTTGTAGCATCTTCGCCATAACTAACCATGCCCAGGTGCGTAATGGTATCATAATTCACTTGGGGCAAATCAACCCAAGGACCTACCCACACTTTCCCTTTAGATGACTCATCGAAATAATCAAAATTGTGCTGACTAATGGATACACTATCGATATGGCCCCAGAAAGTATGATTCGCAAAAATATTTTGACTCGTGTTATTATACACATTGTAGTTCGCATTATCGAAAATATCATTCCCGGTTTCGGGTGTGTTGCCGAAAGCCGGATTCGAGCTACCGGTAAGGTAAATTCCGGTAAGATTATTGGAAATGCGGGAGCTCAGAATATCTGGGCTGGAATTACTGGCATAGATACCATGAGGAGCCAGTCGGATAAGGCTATTCGTAATCGTTGGGTTGGTAGTAGATATGCATTCGATATTTTTGTCGGCCGCCTTTTCAACCACGCAATGAATCAATTCTGAAACAGCACTAAAAGTGTTACTCTCCGATGGGAAGTAAAGGCCATTCCATCCACCCAAACTGTCGTTAATAGCAGTAAAGACAATAGGAGACTCCAAAGTACCGGCTGCATAAACCTCGCCGCTGTAATATCCATTCGTACTCTCACCTACCTTCAGCTGACTTCCGGCTGCAAAACGAAGCGTGCAACCCGGTTCGATACTCAACCGGCAACGATCGTAATACCGCCGGATAGTTACGGTGTTCAGAAAATGATAATCGGCACCGAAATAAGGCCAGGTGCGATTAACGTCGATCAGGCCTCCCTCGCATACCAAAGCATCTGTTCCATTATTAATCAAGGTAAGACTATCGAGTTGATAGGGAATATTTTTCGGATGATTCACATAAATGGCTCGTCCGGCATTATCCTGAATAAGGGTATTTTTGATAATCTGATCATAATGAGACAAGCTCATTCCCATATCATTACCATCTCGAAGAATGCAATGATTCATTTCAGGATAATACGTATTGATGGATTTTAAGTTATGATTATTCCCTTTCTCAATAACACAATACTCCATATACGTTACCGCACTAAAATTAGTGGTGGATGATTCGAAAGTAACTCCTTCCCATCCGCCAACCTGACCGTTGTAAGGAGCAAACGTAATTAAGCTATCGGGCGTTCCAACAGCATAAATTTCTCCGCAATAATAACTATTGGACGAGCCTACTAACATCTTCGAACCTGGTGTGAAATAGAGGGTTAATCCCGGATCAAGAGTCAACCTATACCGGTCGTAATAGCCACTTACTACCAGGTCGCCCAAAATTAAGTATGGGTTGCCTGTATTTGGCCAATTACGGCTTACATCGATTGTTCCTCCCTCGGTAACCACTCCGTCGAAGGCATTTCCCGAAAAAGTTAACGCTCCAAGCTGGGTATGAATATACTTTGGTGCAGTAAATAACAATCCGTAACCTGCATTATTCTGAAAAGTTAATCCTGCCAATGGAGTCATGGACTGATGACACACAACACCGTGTTGAGCCGATTCCCTGAAAATAGAATTCTGGATCGAAGGCTGCTGCGTATCCTGCGTGCGAAGTAAATACGAGTTTGCTTTCTCCACGATGCAGTAATTCATGAAAGAAGATGCACTCAAGGCCTGACTGGGAGATCCGAAAAGGATTCCTTCCCATCCACCGCTTTGTCCGCTTTGCGAACTAAAAGTAATGAGACTATCAGCCGATCCGATTGCATACAGCTCGCCAGGATAATAGTTATTGGAAACATCGCCCACTTGCAAACGCGAACCTTCACTGAAACGAATGGTATTCCCCGGTTCAATGGTTAAACGACACAGGGAGTAGTATTTTTTTATGGTAATCGTTCCCAACACAAAGAAATCCAAAGCCGGATTATTCCAGGTAACGTTAGACTCAATAGTTCCGCCGGGAATGGCGTGACCGTTAAACGTATTATTCACAATCGTAATATTTCCGCTCAAGGGAGAAATACTCATGTTGGGGGTAGGATGATACAAACCATATAAATTATTTTCGACCAAGACGCCCGCAAAATTCGGATTGGACACATTGTCGGTATAAACCAAACCGGCCACTCCGTTGCCACTCATCGTAGTCGAAATCAAATTCGGATTCGAATTAGTTAAATGAACTCCCGCGTCGGTATTATCTTCAATAGAGCAATCCTCGATGGTGACGGGTGAATTGCTGAGTCTTAAGCCATGACCTTCAGCCAAACGCAAGGTACAATTACTCAGCAAGGGCTCCTGTGTATCAACACAACGCAAATTAGCATCGTTCGTTCCGTAACCCGCTTTTTCTATCGTTACATAATGCATCGACGACGATACTCCGTTGTCGCTTTGAGTGTTAAAATACACCCCGTTCCATTGACCTGCCTCGGCCGAATAATAGGTTAAGGTAATGGGAAGCTCAGAAGTACCGGCAAATTGCATACTAGCCTGACCAATTTCTAATCCGGTATTTGGAGAGAAAAGAATCACAACTCCCGGCTCAATGTAATGACTTCCTGCCGTAAAACTGATGTTGGCAGTTGCCCAGAACGGACTGTCTTCAATATGCAAGGTATCCATAGCATTCAAATTACCGCTCAATTGAGTCCCTTGAATACTCAACACTACCTCGCTGCATACAGCGCTGTTAGCTGTGGTTCCACGTAAATCGACCCGATATTGAATGTATTGTTTCTCCTGATTCACCGTTACCGGATTCGTCGTGCTATGCACCCAATCGGACCACAAGGCATCCGCTCCTGCAACACGATAATAAAACTCACTGTTGGCCGCCTGACTCAAGACAAAATTCAAACTTTGAATGTGCCGCAAGTCACCTAACTCATAAAAAGGATTGGAAATAAAATTCCCTTGAGTAAGGTAGGACGTGGAGAGACCCAGTGGCGCGTAACGAGAATTGATCGTTGGAGTTCCAGATAAATTCTCACCGCCCAAATAGGCAATAAAACCAGGTCCGGAATAAGCCTGTCCGTTCTTGGTATAATCATACAACTGATTACTGGCTTGCGACCACGAAATGCTCGGAAAGTTTGCCATCATGGCATAATACACCTGATTCGACAAGCTTGGGGTGCTACCATCGAGGTACTCCCCGGAAATACATGTCAACAAATTATACGACGAAGTGGAGCTATGATGACTAATGGCAAGAGGCAGTGAGCTGAGTGCTTGCCAAGAACTCAATTGCCCGTTAGCCTGTGAGTTGGCATACCACACAGCAGCCGACTTAACGCCTAAATCGTCTTCACCTCCCATAACGATGAGATGTTGGTTCCAGACTGATGTGGCGAAATTGACCCGGTTCCCCGGCAAGGAAACGGTAGAAGTAATGGAAACCGGATGTTTGTTGGCATCCAGACTCAAACAATAAACCGATGAAACAGCATCGCTAATTAAAGTTCCGGTAGTTCCTCCCAAAATGTAAATCGATCCATTCACATATTCAGCCTGATGGCCCCAAAGGCTAACAGGTAAACTTACCGAGCTGGAATCCCAAGATCCTAGCGAACCATCGGAGGCTATATCGGCATAATAAATAGCCGATTGAGGAGCTCCGTTGCTGCGTCCGCCTATCAGGTAAATCTTACTGGTTCCCACAACCACGGCGGCATCGCGCAAAGGAAGCGGAATCGAACCTACATTCGACCAAGCTCCATTCCCAGTGCTCGTTACAGAAGCTCGGTAAATCGTCGATAAATCGGAACTTCCGTTATTTCCCCCAATCGAATACACATAAGCATTCCGATAGGTACACACCTGATGACCGGTAAGGGTTTGAGGCAGAACGGTATTCGTAACCCAGGGATTGATAGAGGTCGCCATTTGCGGCAAACTTACCTGATTCGACCCAACCACCACTTGATCCCAATATCCGCCCTGAAAATCAGCCGTAGAGGTTTGATTAAAAATGACTTGCGAATACAAACCATTCGCAATAAATAAAAAAACAAACAAGGAAAGACAAGTCGTCCATACCCGGTTAACAAAATTAGTAGCGTGTTTCATTTTCGTAAAATTTTTGAATTTATTTATTACATGTATTTGCTAATCATTATCGATCCTTATCTAGATAAAATATGCAGATAAAAGTAGAAATAACCACTTAATATGCAGCATTAATTTAGTTCAAATTACTTATAAAATTAACGGAACTTATCACACCAGTCAAGAAGATAACATCGTGGGATAATCGATTATTTGTTATTTATATCCAGTGAAAACAAGGGGGAAAGACACACCCCATGCCAGTGATAAACACCTGGATTAATGACACTTAGAAAAAAGAAACACGAACTATCGAGCATTGATCCATTTTCAGACGAGAAAAAAAAATCGATAAAATCAGAAATTCGATAAAAATCATGCTTTGAGGGGTAAAAAGTAAGTGCTACCCAAGCCACCATGGGACACCCAAAGGCAAGCCGAGCAAAATGCAGAAAGAAAAAAGTGAATCGCCTACTTACACCTGATTACTTTAAAAAGGAAAACCTATCTTTAACAATACATTAGCTCTTGAGTCATGAGGAAATTTTTGTTCATCATTCTACTTACCACCAACGTCCCTTCTTTTGCTCAAGATGGTCGTCTCGATGTAAATTTCAACCCGCAAGATCAAGGTTATGCCTCCGGCGACGGATGCGACGATCGACCAACCACCTGCCTGATAGCCGGAGAGAAAATATATCTTTCAGGTTATCTCGATCGCTACAATGGTATTACCAGCCAGTCCATTGCCCGGCTTCACATGAATGGCAAATACGACAGCAGCTTCCAGTCTCCGCTTTCCCCAGGAGATCACATTTACCGAATGAATATTCAGGCTGATGGAAAAATACTTGCATCGGGCATTTACGATTCCGCCAATAAAACAATTTGGAGAATGAATCAGGATGGTAGCCTCGATACCAGTTACCAAGTCGAAACGAATACGGAAGCGCTTATTAGCACAATAAAACCTCTAACCGATGGTAAAATACTGCTAGCTGGAGGCTTTACCCAGGTTAATGGAGTAGCTAAAAATTATCTGGTTAGAACCCTCTCCGACGGAAGCATCGACACCTCCTTTCAATCGGGAACAGGTCCCAATGGAGCCCTTTCCGGATTAAAAGTGTTGGCTAATGCTCAAATGCTAATTTGGGGGAATTTTAGCCACTACAACGGTGAACCCAGAAACTACTTGGCACGCCTAAACCCTAATGGAAGCCTCGATACGGCTTTTCAGTTTTCGCTAAATAACTATCGGGTCGTTTCGCTCGACGAACAAGCCGATGGTAAAATTGTAGCCCTATTCTTCCACATCCAAGAGTTCGCTTATCAGGTAGGCCGACTTCATGCCAATGGCACTATCGACCTTAGTTTCCCAATTGGCAGTGGCATAACAAACTATGGCTATGAAACAGGAATATCCATAAAGATTGATGGGAACCAGCAAATTTATCTCTGCGGACGGTTTAAAAAGTATAACGACGTTGCCATAAAAGGACTCGTTCGATTTCATTCCGATGGCAGTATCGACGAAACTTTTTCAGCTTGCACTTACCACCAAAACACCCTGTACGATTGCTGTTTTTTCGACAACAACGACATCCTAACTGTTGGAGACTTCAAGTACATGCAGGGCCGATCGGTAAATCATATCTGCAAATTCAAAACAAGCGGCCTGTTAGACACTGAGTTCAATCCTTCTTATGGAGCTAACGAGGAAGTAACCACCATTCTGCCTCTTTCGAATAACAAAGCCCTGATTGCCGGAAATTTCGACTTGTACAACCATCAGATTATTCCCGGAATCAGCGTAATTGATTCGAATGGAAACAGCGACACAAGCTTCGTAGCTGATTTATTTCAATCGAATGATATGAACGAAGTATCTTTGATCGCTGCTAAGAAAAATGGAGGCTTTTTGCTTGGTGGCATGCAGAACAACCAAAGCATGCCCACTGAAACGCCCTTTTTGGTTCAGTTACATCAAGATGGAACAATCGACACGAGTTTTCATGCAACCCTCGACCCCATCGGCAAACCCTCCGTATCCTGTTTTACAAGCTCCGGAGCTATTTTTCTTGGCCTTTTTAACCAAACCAACACAATCCTGGTTAAACTAAATGAACATGGAACCAACGATGATGCTTTTTTACCCAACCAATTCTTTTCTGGTTCCGTTTCCAAATTATTACCCTTGGCGAGCGGAAAAATAATAGCGATAGGAAACTTTAGTCACTACCAAGGTACGACAAGGAATGGCATTGCTCGAATCAACCTCGATGGTTCCCTCGATTTCGCCTATAACCCCGGAGGGTCACTTTCCGGAAAAGTTTATACTGCCGACATCCTGCCCAACGAGCAACTAATCATCGGCGGCAGGTTCACTTATTCCGGTAGTCAAAGCATTAAAGACATTGCTCGGATTCAATCCAATGGACCTTTCGACCTAAGCTTTGAGACCGGGACTGGCCTTAGCGGCTCTTACTATGCATCCATCAGGTCCATTACGATTCAACCCGATGGAAAAATTTTATTTGGAGGAGACCTTGTTCAGGAATTCAATGGCCATTACACCGGCAATTTAGGCCGATTACATCCAAATGGAAGTGTCGATGTAACTTTTAACGGAGGTAGCGGTCCCAACCAACGAGTAAACGATTTATGTCTCCACAGCGACGGGTCGCTTTTGATTGGAGGAAATTTCACCGCCTACAACGATACAGGACGAAATCGGATAGCCCGCATTTTTGCTTTCGACACCACCCGAACATACAACCTCGAACCCCTTCCACCTTTACTGTCTATCGATCAAAGTGATTTAAACGCCATTCAAGTGTATCCAAATCCGGCTAATAGCGAATTAGTTGTTGAAGGAATAAATCCACTAGGCAAACTAGGCATCTACTCATCAATCGGTGAACTGATTTTCTCCACTCAAACCTATAATAGCCGGGTGTCCATAAACACCAGCGGTATTCCATCCGGCAACTATATTTTGAAAATCAGTAATCGACCTGGTCAGTCCTTTAACTTTCAAGTTGTACACTGAAGCACCCTGCTCTTGAAGAAAAAAGGCCGCTCGTTGTTTCAAAAAAAAGGAATCCAACGGCCGGCTTTTCGCATTCTTCCCTACAGCCCTACTGTTTTCAAAAGATATTGCTTGTACTTCGTCTTGTTACACCGGTATACAATAATGAAACAACCAACTGACAAAATGAGGCAAATCAGCGGAGCATGGTGATAGACTTGTAGTATTCTGTGTAATAAATGAGCAACCATATTAAAGTCGAAATCACCCCTGCATCAACCAGCATTTTTATCAATAATTCACCGAAATACTTGTAAAGTCTATTAATGTCTTTTGGGAATCTGTAGAGCGCAGTAGTCCATCTCGTTTTATAGCCTAAGTATAGCAAAGCGATAAAATTCTTGACAGGATCTCAGATGACCTACAAAAAGAAATGCCAGGACTTAAAGGATTTTCTTCCCAAAACTTGAAGAAGATGAGAATCTTCAAAACTGCTAATAAATTACCTGAAATATAATGGGAAGTGATACCAGAGGCTGAAGATTTAAAAAAGCTTACCTAATGGGAGTTTAAAACAAACAGAAGCAAGCAGGAATCGAACTGATAAATAATACAATATCAGAACTTTACATAAATTAATGAATTAGCGTAAAACACAAAAGCCGTTGGTATATCAACGGCTTTTGTTTTGAGTAGCCCCAACAGGAAAAGTATCGAACTTTTTAGCTCTGCGTATGAGATTAATTATTAAGCATAGTTATAGAATAATATTCACATCTTGCGATTCGCATCTTGCGAAAATTTAAACTAATTTGTAAATTTGAAAGAAAAAAGAATATGAATCCATTCCTACTGAAAGGCTACCATAGTCCAAAATACTTTTGCAACCGTAAAGCAGAAACTGAATCATTGATTTCTGCTATTAGAAATGGTCAGGATATTACACTATTTGGCTATAGACGACTTGGTAAGTCTGCATTAATTCATCATGTATTTGAGAACTTAAAAAAGGAATTTACCTGCATATATTCAGATATTTGGGGAACAACAAACATTGATGATTTTGTAAAGGAACT
>CALGAK010000077.1 GCA_937954085.1 uncultured Bacteroidota bacterium | reverse complement strand
TATGGTTTATAACGTGATAGACGGGTCCACTGATTTCTAAATAACGCCCCATAGCCCTTATAGCTGCCTGCTTCAGCGCTACTGACAAAACTAGGGTTATTGTATATCTGAGCAAAATGTAAGTCCTGGCTTGATGCACTTGAGACCACAATAATTACTATGAACAGGATAATAACTAATTTTTTCATCTCAATAAACTAATGTTTCCTGATTTACTAAAATTGGTCTCGTCTTCAAAATAGACTTCAAGGGTGTACATATATACTTCAATTGGCTGCAATTTTCCCTTATAGTATCCATCCCAGCCTGATTCTTGGTCCTTTGAATGAAAGACTAATTCTCCCCATCGATTGTATATTCTGAGATCTAAAGCTTTTATACCATTGCCATAAACAAATAATACGTCGTTATTTCCATCTCCATTTGGAGAAAAAGCATTCGGAATACCTACTCCGGAACAGGCATTTATTTTTATACAATCGATTTCTTTTGGGCAAACGTTAGGGATAATTTCAATACATAATTCTTCATCTAACGGAAATTCAATTAGGTTTGAAGTCCCTATAATTCCATTACTCCAATAGACGTCATAATCTTCAAACGAAACAGTTAATAAAATTTGCTCATTCTCATTTAAACAAGTATCTGCTCCTAAATCTAAATTCAGAGGGTGCTCAAGTTCAATATGGAGTTCGACAGTATCAGTGCAATTTTCCTCGCTGAAGCCGACAATTTGATAGGTTTGATTGTTAATTCCTTCAATTTCGAAAAAAGGAAGCATCGTAGAAAGGTTGAAATTGTCCTCACCGGTTATTAGATATGATTGTGCACCCAATAAATCAACTTTGTGAATATCCCCTGAGCATAACATAATATCATAGTCCAGTAAATCAACATTTGGAGTTTCATTTACTAAAATATTACTTTGAAAGCTTACCCCTTCAGAAGGGATGCAAGTGTTAGGCCCTGTAATCGTGGCAGTTATTATATAATTTCCTGAAGTAAGAAAAGTATAATCCGACAAGAATGAATCAACTTCAACACCATTGCCGAAATTCCATAAAACAGATAATGGTTGTCCAATAAATACTTGAGTTAAATCAAGTTTGAATGGTTCGCAACCAATAGTGTCGGTCAGAGTGAAGTCTATTTGTGGTTGAGGTAGTACTTGAATAGAATCAACGACAGTAGATTCACCGCATTTATTTGATTCAGACAACGTAATAAGATAAGTTGTTGGAGAATTATTTAAAGCGAAATAAGTAACATTTTCTGGATTAGCATATGGGCTAGCTTCTCCATTTCCAAAATCCCAGAAACTCGAATATGAATAGCCTGAAGTATTGTTATTGACGCCAACCTCCAAAGGTTCACAGCCAATAGGAGGTGTTAACTGAAAGGCTGCCTCCGGTATTCCAATTGATGTTACTAATTGAACTATTGAATCACTACATCCATAGTTATTTTCAGCTATTAAAAGCAGATTGAAATAACCCGAATCATTGAGAAGAATCGTTGGCTGATTAACTGAACTAATTGTTTGATTATTAATTTGCCAGCTATAATTAATCCCTCCTTGAGAGTTGTTTAAAGGAATATATTGTTGATTCATGCAAACAGTATCCTCAAAGTTAAAGCTCGCTATTGGCTTTTCATGAATTAAAACTTCAGTTGAGTCTACGCTTAAACAGCTTGTAGTTGAGTCAATATATGAGTAGGTAGCATAATGATTCCCAATCCCAGATGATAGAATATTTATTAATCCGTTTTGCGAAATGGCTAAACTGCTTGAAGTCCAGATTCCATCTAGGGGAGAAAACTGTAAAGCAATATTTTCTTCATTTATGCAAGCTTCAAGACTCATCGGAATGCTTATAGTAGGGAGTTCATGAACAGTAATTGTCATTGTGTCAATGTCATAACATGTTCCTAAGCCAATCTGATAGTAAAACTCAAAAATACCTGGATTAGAGGGCGTATATATGCCATTTGTGTCTATATTATTGCCAAACCAAGAACCAGTAACTGGTGATCCAATAAGTGTAATCGAATCTTCACTGATGCAAATTTCCTCATCGTTTCCTGCTTCTGCCTCAGTTAGGCTAGTAACGTTTACAAGAATGGTATCGATGTTAATGCAGTTATTGATATCAGCGTATGTGTAAACAATGGGGAAGGTCCCGGTAGCGAAAGGAGTAAACTCGCCTGTCGCGGAGTTTGTTATTCCATTTCCAGACCAATCACCACCATTTGGAGAAAACCCTTCCAATTGAGCAGGAATAGCTTGATTGCAAAGAAGGGTATCTTCTCCTGCATTTACAATAGGGAGTCCATGAACAATAATCCCCAGACTATCGGAATTATCGCATCCGGTATTTGGATCAGTAAAGTCGTAATGAAGCACAAACAAACCGGGTCCAACAGATGCAGGGTCGAAAACTCCGATGCTATCCACAATTCCATCACCAGACCATGTTCCGTTGATTGGTGAAAAACCTGAAAGAGTGTCTGGTTGCCAGTCAACGCAATAGCTTTGAGTCAGCCCTGCTTCTACGTTAGGGAGCGGATTAACTGTTAGTGTAATGGTATCCACGTCATAGCAAGTCCCCACACCAATTTGATAGGAAAATTCAAATACTCCTGGAGTACTAAAATTATATAATCCATCGGCAGAAATTCCGGCTCCGAACCAGTTGCCACCGTTTGGATACCCATCAAGTTGAATGGAATTGACGTCCCAACAAAGACTTGTATCATTCCCAGCCACGGCAGGAGTTGGATCGATAACGTTCACAAGAATGGTATCGATGTTAATGCAGTTATTGATATCAGCGTATGTGTAAACAA
>CALGAK010000076.1 GCA_937954085.1 uncultured Bacteroidota bacterium | reverse complement strand
CTGAGCGAACAAATTTCCACCGAAGGCGGAGGTTAAAAGAACAAGCAAGAAAATTTTTACTAGATTTTTCATGGTTTTAAAAAATTTAAAAGATTAATTAATAATGGTTTAAAAATGGTTTTCAAATTATGGTTGGTATCGGAATACTTTACGTCGAATTGGAAAAGGGGTGGTTGGGGGATAGTGAGCCGGCTTTTGGGTATTAGCACTTTTAAGTATGAGGTAAGTCTGTTTACCCTTGCATTTGTATCCGGATCTTGTCTTCTGTGGTCGATCCTGTTGAAACACCCCCTATTCGTTTTCTAAGTAAATTACTCAGATATCATTTCTTCAAAGAACGTAGTCGCTAGATTTTTTAATAAGTAAAAACATCTACGTCGGCAAAAGTATATCTGGAATATAAAAGGGTGGTAACAAGTTTATTTTTTGTGGAAACAATTCACTTTTTGTCGTAACAATTTTGATACAAAATTGCTACATCACCTTATTCTATTGATAATCAAGGGTTATTGAATTAAGCTTATGCTTCGGATAAGCTATCCACGCTCGGTAAGTTTTAATTTTTTTGTCGGGAAGTGGGACATGTAATAAATTAAATCCGGAATTTGTTCCCTCTAGCAATTTTGCGTCGCCTGGAGTAAACTTACCCTTATTTAAATAGTATATTTCTACGTGGTCGTACGTAGTTTCATAACAAATGGTGATAAAAATATTAGCCTTGCTCTCAATCTCAATCCAGGTCAGATTGTCGGAAAAAGCCATAATCTCCGTCGAATACTCGGTTTCGGCTAATTCACGCAAGGTGAAAATCGGATCTAAATCAATTTGAATATCGACCACCTGAGCAGTCGCAGATTGAAGGAAAAACATCCCTCCCAAAAGGGTAAAAACAAGGGATCGAACCAAAATTAAGAAAGAATACTTAGTAGCCATAAGGAAAAGAATTAAAAGGGAGATGCATCATAGAGTATTTGCCGGGCAAAACACTGTGGAAAACTACAATTGTGTCGGTAAAAAAGCGCAAAACTTGGTTTGTCTTGCGTCGAGAGGGAGTCAGCCTAAAGGAAAAATGCTTCCTAAAAAACAAAAACCGACCAAAAGCTAAGAATGAAAGCCAATAATCGGTGTGGAATCCTGGTAAATTATTCGGTAAAGCCCTGCAACTAATCATAATTGGCGAGCTGTAACTCAATAACAACTTCGGTCTGATACAAGCCGGCAACTACATTGGTCCCGGCATTGGTTGGACCAGCTACTCCATAGAAAAATAAGTAGGCGCGCGACATCGGAACGCTATACCCCACATGCTCGGGAGTGGGCGGTGGAGCAGGCAAACCTCCGGCGCGTTTACTTACAGGAAAAGTAAGGGTATTGAATCCTGCAGGGACTTCGACCGCGGCATTGCGCGCTGCAATCAAATCGGTGTGCGATAAAGGAAAACCAGGATTAGCATAAGCTACCCGAAACTGAAAAGGAATGCTCGGAACGGATTCACCCTGAGCTGGTATGTAATCGAGATTCTCTAAAAAATCGACCGAATTAATGTACACATTCACATCGTAAGCGGCAGGAGCATCGAAAGCAATCACCACTACCCGATCGTCGTTCTCGCCATTCAATTGAATCACCTTCGGGTCGCTGCTGTTCAATACTAAACCGCCAAATTCAAGATCTAAGGGATAAACTTGCTGAATGGAAATGGGATCGCTGGCCAAGGTCTTAAAACTAATCACCTGTGCAACAGCCGAATGACCCACTAACCCTAAAATCGCCAGTAGCAGAAATGGTATGTATGAACGACTTAACTTCATCCTAAATGTATTCGATTTCAAACGTGAATTGTCCGGTGAAACTGCCGGATTCAGCATTCTCAATATCAATCTTCCCTCCTAACCAAAGAAAATACGTGCCGCTCTCGTCAAATAATAAATCGACCTCGCCGACAAAAACCGGTGTGCTCGATCCCTGGTCGCGTAAGGTATTGATGCTCAACTCGTACTCCACCGTTAAACTACTATTTCCATCAACATCCAACAGGGTTTCTTCCATTACATACTTAATCCGCACATTACTGTAAGGTTCCGCGTTGATCTGTAATAATCCGGCATTCGGACTACTAATGGGGGAAATATAAATGAGATTATTTTGTGGATTCACTCCTTGAACGGTCATGTTCTGCAAGGTAATGATGTCGATAGGCGAACTGGCCACAATGCGAGCACTTACCGATAACGTGATTTCTTCTTTATAAGGAATGGATTGTGCGCGCACTTCCGTCCACCCGGAAAGAATGAAACTAAGAATAAGAAAGCTTACTACTGATTGGAAAATTTTCATTTGGATAAAACAAGTTTTTGTGTGGTGATGCTGGTTCCGGTAATTAAACGGACCAACAAAAGTTGATTGGCTAGGTAAGGTGCATCGAAACGCAATTCATGAATTCCGGCAGGAAACCACTCATCTGCCAATCGCGATACCAATTGCCCTTGAAGGGTATAAACTTCCAAACGTACATGATCATCTTCGGGTAAACGGAAGGACAAGTTCGTGTAAGTTTGCATCGGATTCGGATAAGGTACCAACAAGAGTGCTTCCGAAGGACGATATTCCGGCTCTAAATCGGAATCGTCGGTGCTTAAAACAATGGAAAAACGATTGGTCAATTGAACACTCTTTGTCTGTGACCGACTGGTCACATCGTTAAATAAGGCTGCTTGCGGCAACTTAAAAGGCTGAATCCCGGCTGCTTTAGCAGGATTCGGAGCAGGATTTCCTTCGAGCGTGAAGGAATAACGATTCTCCCGGGTCATGGAGATAGCCGTTTGATTGCTATGATCCATTAGCACCCAGTAATGATAATCCAACTGAGACGGAATTTCCCAAGTCAGTTCCATGTTGCCACCCACGAGATTTCCATCTATTTGCGCCTGCACGCTGAGTGGAATGTGCAACTCATCGCCAATCTGATCGGGCAAATGATTAATTACCAAAGGCATGGTATGATGAATGGAACTATTCGTGTAGAGCGCTAACCATGTTTCGCTCATCGGATCGAGTCGATAAGCATCTTTGCGATCGACTCCTTTAACCCCTTCCGCAGTAAAACTGAGGAGTGCCGTTGCATTCATTCCTAATCCTTGCAGCTTCAAAATGGCCGGCTCTTCGAAACTGGCCGATTCATTTTTTCCATAATAATCACTTGGATCTAACACTCTGGCCGAAGGGCTTAAGCGTAATTCAGGCGAAGCTTGATTCGTTCGAACCCAAAAAGCTTGGTAAGGAGCAAGCAGTCCGTCGCTCAAGGTTCCCACGCTGCCGTTCCAGGTAAGGTAATCGCCATTGCCACTATTGGCCGCCGGATCCCAGACATAAATACTCGCATCGACACTGGAATTGACAATGGTCATCAAATCCCAATCGATGGCTCCGGCTAATGGATTAGCAATCAGGTTCCAACCTTGATCGGCAACATTAATATCGGTAAAAATCGTATCGTTGACCGAAGGTATTTGCGATTGCGGATCGTCGTCGCGCAAGGTATAGGTTAAGGGGGCATCGCTGGTGCTGTTCCACACAAAATCGGCCACGTTCACGTTGTATTCTCGTCCCACTGCGCGGAGCAAAATGGGCAACTCATCTTCATAAAAGGATCCGGTTGCAGTTCCGGTTACGGTGTCGAGTCGCTCGGCTCCATCGAATACATAATGGAAATGGCCACGACCATAAGGAATTGAATCGCTGAGGCTTGCAGGTTGTCGCCACGATTGAAGCGTTGTTCCCACATAGGATTCATCCCAATAGAGCAGGTTCGACTGTCCGCCGGGGAAGGTACTTCCGGCAAAACCTTGCGTTACCAAATCCTGAAACAGATTCGCATAAGTTGTTCTAACCGGTGCGCTGATGTTTCGCCAGCCTTTATTTCCGGTAAGCCATTGCTGTACTTCCAGCAAAGGATTTTCAACACTGGAGTTTTGATAAATCGCACCAGGCTCTAAAACGATACGAGCCGAATCGAACCAATTAAGGCTTAGGGCATTATCTAATAAATCCTGATAATCGAGGCTTACTCCGCTCGAAAGGACAATAGCCGATGAATCGTAAGCATTTATAATTGAGCTGGATGCACTAAACAGATTTTCGGGATTGGTCAATCCGGCTTCGAAACGGATTCGTCCGCCGGCAGCCAGATCGAGGGTGTCGGTAATGGATGTATTGTTTGTTTCGGAAACATAGATTTCCACATCGCATTCCACTTTTACCACGGCCCATTCGCCGGTAAGGGTGTAATAGCCATCTTGTTGAACCGAAGTAAGATCGTTGTAGGGATAGCGAATCACCACGATGCCCGAACCACCTGCTCCGGAGGCTGCATTGAGCGAACCACCGCCACCGCCACCGGTATAGGGACTTGCATCTTCGCCCGGATCGCCGTCGGAACCACCACTAGCTCCTCCGCCACCTTGTCCACCGGGGGCACTACCCAAGGTAGCCCTGCTACCACCGCCACCACCGCCTACGAACTGCGGTTGTCCGAATACCTCCGACTCGACTCCTATTCCGCCAGCTGCTAAGCCACCACCCGGATTCGACGTTCCAATTGCACCGGCACCACCGCCTCCGGCTCCGCCGGCACTTCCATCGCCACCGGAATTACCTTGTAAACTAACTCCGTCGCCGCCGGGAATGATGGTACTCGATTTATTGATGATAATGCTCGAAGCAATCCAATTGGTTCCGTCCTGTGTGGCAGTTCTTGTTCCAGTAGTGCCATAAACAATTTCTGATGCGGTTCGGTGAAAATGACTGATTACAGGAGTTTGAACATTCTGTGTAAATCCGTCTGTTTCAGCGGTCATTCCAGCAGGAACAGCCACGATTGTTCCGCCAACATTTCCACCTAAAAAGAGCAGAAGCGAGCCTGGTTGAATAATGCTTACCGAAGGGGCTACAAGGTTACCGGAAGTACCGGAATCGTATGCAAAGGACCCGATTGGGTCCAATGGATCAAAATCTACAATTCGAAAAATGGTGCCAGCTGCGCGAAGATTATTGGAGCCAAAGGTCCATGTATAACTAGCTGGTTCAACCCCATTGGCAATTTTCCAACACCATTCGCCATACATATCGGCGGGTTGACTGCCGGTTGAAACCGTTTGAATTACATTCCAACCTGAAGGAGTGTTAGATGTAATGGAATAGGTTCCGCCATTTCGTCCGGATATAAAAGCTACCAACAAATCGCCTGCGACAGTGCCGGTGGGCTTATTTATAGTAATGCTAGTTTCCCAGTCGTTCACATTCGAGCTAGTACTTTGAATTATCGGAGGTTCACTATCTGATCCACCTCCTCCGGAACCGCCATCGCCCGATTCGATGGTTCCGGCGCCACCACCACCGCCAATGGCCGTAGCAATACTTCCCAATTGCGAATTTTCGCCGGAAGCGCCATCGGAATTTGTTACCGAAGCCCCTCCATTACCCACAGTAATATCGACGATACCACTTACAGAAGCACTCCCACTGAGTACTCCACCGGCACCGCCACCTCCACCGCCCCAATAGGGTGCAGAACCACCGGAACCGCCGCCGGCAACAACCAAATAATCGACTGTGCTCACGCCGGGAGGAGTGATGAATTGATAATCGCCAGGAACACGAAAAGGCTGAATCACGTATTTCGTTCCATTCAGCTCCCGAAAATAAATTTCCCGATACTGATAAATTACATTTACCGACTGCACCCCATCGACTAAACCGGTATTTCCGTCGGGCGTTGGAGTGCCATCGGAAACCGTGATTTGAAAGAGTCCATGATCGGCCGATTCAAAATACACAAGCGCTTGATTCTGATAGGCAGGTAGCGACAAAGATGTAATCGCGCTGCCACCCGATGCCAGTTCGTAGAAACTTCCGGTGGGTGAATCGGAATACAGGTAAAGCGTGCGAGCCACCGGAGCTAAGGAGGGATTTCCCGAATCGTCGGTAAGGGTTATGGCAACTGCAGTTCGCTCATTTTGAAACACATCGCTTATTGGATCGAGGAAGATGGATTCCGGTTCAACATCTAAAATCGTATATAAGAGTGTTTGGTTCGAGAACTCACTGTTATCGTCGGTAGCTCGGATAATCACCTCATACACATTATCGGCATTGGCATCGATGGGGTTTTCGAAATCGGGGTTTTGAAGGAAGCTAAGGTCGCCACTAATCGAACCGAGTTGAAATAGAGCAGCATCGGCTCCTCCTGCAATCGACCAGGTTACATCTTGTCCCGGAGGATTCGTTAATGCTGAGTAGGTATGTATAAACGTAAGGTTTTCGTCACCCGAGGCTGAAACCAATCCATCGCCCGGCGTACCGGCAGGACCGGTGATTACCGGCTGGGGAGGAAGAGGGATAAATTCGACTTGCAAGCTTTCGATAGGGATTCCGGAATTGTCATTTCCGAAGTAAGCAGCTATGGTAACAAATCCTACCGAGTTTGAGACCAAGGTAGCCGTTGCCACTCCACTAGCATTGGTGGTCCAGGGACCACTGCTGAGACTAGCTGTACCTGCTGTAATTTCGAAGAAAACGGGTTTGCTTTCATAAGGGTTAGCAGAGGCATCCTCCAAGGATATTTCGAGGACAATGAT
>CALGAK010000075.1 GCA_937954085.1 uncultured Bacteroidota bacterium | reverse complement strand
CTTATTCTTCAATATTCAATCCTGATGGACCGAGGCATCAGAATTCAAAATTCAAAATTCAAGATTTAAAATTGAACTCGTTGCAAGTTACTCCTTGAACTAGAATGATTGCCACGCGCAGGGAGCCGCGCGGCAGTTCGTTGTTGCCTGCTTTCGCCTCTTCGCCCTCCCGTCAAGTCACCTAGTCGCCCCGTCGTTCACCATTCACTCCCGATAGACTGCGCTACCGGGATCTCCGCTGCGCTCCGACATTCACCGTTCACCAGCCACTCCCGATGCGCTGCGCTACCGGGATCTCCGCTACGCTCCGACGTTCACCAGCCTGAGCTCGTGCTAACCTTGTCGCCATAGATTCCATTATTATGTCAGGATCCATATAACAAAAAAGGCCGCTTAAAGCGGCCTCTTTTGTTATCATGAATCTGATCGATTATTTGTTAATCGTCATAGAGCGTACATCGGTAAATTCATCGGTGATGAACTTATAGAAATAGTTTCCGGATGGTAAAGAGTTCGTTTCAATACGAGCCTCATGATTTCCGGCAGGAACAAAGTTCTTGTAAACTTCTTTCACTTGTTCTCCCAAGGAATTGTAAATCACAATGTTTACTTCGCAATCTACGGGTACATAGAATGGAATGATGGTCGATTCTTTGAATGGGTTTGGCATGTTTTGACCAAGCGCATAGTTCTGACCTAAACCACCGCTAATCGTAACCTTCGAAGCTACAGCAATGGCATCGTTCGAGTAAACATCGCTTCCTTGTTCCCAAGCATTCACAACAACCTCCGACTCAAGGCCGGTAGCTTGTTGATACAAGCGAATACTATAAACCATACCATTAGAACCTTTGTCTTTCGACTCGTCCATCACTTCTTTACCCCAAATGGTAACAGGAGTGAAACCACCTTCGAAAACACTGGCACCAATCAGTTTACCGGTAGGATCAAAAACACCTACTTCGTCACCAATCATTGGCTCAACAGTCCACGCCTCGGCTGGAATACCCAAGGTCATGTTTTTACCGGTATTCTCTACACCACTGTACTGAACAGGATCACTTACAATCGAAGTATACGAATTCGACTTGAAGTTAGCTGAAGGATAAGAGAAGTTAATAGTAGCACCTGAACGGTTCTTAATCTGATAACCTTCACCTGGATTCATCTGAGGAATGGTAACAATGGAGAAGGGTGGCCAGAAAATTTGACCGGCACCATTCTTAATAATCTCAATGGGTGAGGTGAAATCACCAAGTTGTCCATAAGCAGCAAACTGAACAGCAATGCTCGATGGGACATCTTTCAGATAGGCAATTAACGACCAACCATTAACAATGGGGAAGGTAGTTGATGTAGGATCTAATTTCAGACCAGTAACTCCAAACTCAGTTCCGTTACCAGTAGTAGTTTGAATCCTGGTTTGGTAACCTTGGCCGATCACAATATTTCCAATCGTGTTAATAAAGAATCCTGGCCAGTATAAATCACCAGAGTAGCTCTTCGTAATAACAGCCAGACTGGTTGGATCACCTAAGGTGGCTATATCAGCCATTACATTCTCAATATTCGAGTTGGTAGGATCAATGTAAGTAGACCATAAGCACCATCCTTCAGGAACTTCAATCGTTTGAGTAATGATAGAGAATGCCTCTACTTCATATATACCGCTCAATCCGCCAATTACGAAGTTACCTGCGTTCGGATAAGTAGTGGTATTATAATCGGCAGTACCGGCATAATCAACATGATCAACAGCATGGTAAACTCTCCACTGGAAGGTTTCACCAGGTGCAAATCCATTGTTCAAACCAGGCTGTGTTCCATATGCAGTCAGAACAGTGTTCATTCCCGACCAATATGCCCAACCACCACAAACATCTACTCCAAGTGAATCATAGAATACACCTACGAACGATCCAGGAGGTAAGGCCAAGGCATCTAGTGTAATAATGGCATTCTGTGGAATAACAATGTTGTGTGAAATTGGAGTAGGATTAACCGTCCAAGGCGATGGTGAATGAACGGTAAATTCTTCTACCATCGTACAGCTATTTCCGTCAGTTACGGTCACTGCATAAACACCAGCGTACAGAGCAGTCATGTCTTCGGTTGTGCCACCATTAGCCCAATCGTAAGAATAACCGGCTGTTCCACCAGAAACAGTGATATCGATCTCACCAATGTTGCCACCTATTACGGTATTATCAACGGTGGTTCCGGTAATTGCCATAGCAGTAGGTTCAGTCAAGGTCATCTCAACTACTTCTTGCCAACCGGTTGCATCGGTAGCAGTAACAGTATAAGTACCTGCAGTTAATCCATTTACGTTAGCTGAAGTTTGACCCGACGACCACTCGTAAGTTACTGGCAGAGCCGCAGCTGTTCCAGCTGGTCCGGGCAGTAAGGAAGTTGTAATCGCACCTGTTGCATCTCCATTACATAGGATATCGGTACCCGAGAGATCTACAATAAACTTAGAAACAACATCACCGGTAATATTCAGGGTGAAGTTACCATAAGCGGTACTCCAACCGTAAACACGTACATAGTAAGTACCTGGTTGTAAAATACCAGTCAAGTCAATCTGTGATTGAGCACCACAATAGTCGTCGTTCTGAGCAGTAAATACCACATCGGAGCAATCTAACCAGTAAGACACCTGGGTATCGAACGACGATCCGCACAAGGAGATCGAAACGTTTTCGTATGGTACGGTAGCAGTGAACTCCCACCATTCAACATCGTAGGCAAACGTAGTAGCAGAAACAACTGCCGGATCGTTAACCTCTCCGTATGGGAAGGCCGACGCACAGGTCAATCCATCACCATCCATATTGGTAACCATTTCGCAAAGCTCATCGTTCAGAGCATATCCATCGTTTGGTAAGTCAACACTTACACAAATGTCGTAGTTAGCAGGAACAATGTTCAAGTCGGCAGGCTGAGTGAACGTAAAGATCAAGGAATCACCAGGCTGAATAGTATCCGGAATAACTTGCGATACCAAACCACCACCATTGATGGTGTAAGAAATCGGCGTATTCGAAATAGCATTCAATCCATTGTTGTAAACCACAACGGTAACATCTTCAAATCCGAGATAAGCACCTGTAGTTGGAGAAATCATTTCAACCACACCTGCATCGTAATCGGCAAACTGAACGTTTACAGTAACCGGAGTAAATTCACTATTACATCCATTACCCGAAGAGTAGTAAATCGTACCCGACCAATCACGAGGAGTAAACACAGATCCTAATGGGAAGCTAACACCAGCCGATGCATCGATAAGGATATTACCATCGGTGTGATAAGGTGGTGAAGTCAAAGTATTGTAATTGATACTTGTATTGTAAGTAACAATCAAAATACCATAGGTCTCACCATATGGAATCGTCAAACCACCAACAGGAAGTGGTGTGGGAACGTCGGTTCCATTAGTAACAAGACTTGGCACACTACCCATAAGAGTCCAAGCTCCAATGTTCGTTTCAAATCCTTGATAACCACCAGCACGATAGTAAACATCAATTTGGGTGGTGTTGTCGAAGTTGATATCGAAGGATTCAATCGTAATGTTACCGGTTAAGGCCGTTACGTTAAACATATTACCTCCTTGTCCATTACCCGTAGTAAAGGTAGTAGTTAAAGAACCACTTCCACCACCGGCAGCAGAGCTAACCAAATACTGAGTAGTATCAAATAAAGCTGGTGTAGTGTACTCAGGGCCTTGGTTGATTAAGGTCGTATCGGCAGCACTGAACCAACTGTAGAACATATTGGTATCCGGGTTATTAACCGATAAGGTTACAAACTCACTCGCCCAAATAGTAGCACCATCAACATCGGGAGCATCTGGACTTAAGTAAGAGTTAACTGGAGCAGTAAGAGTATCGTTCTGATATACCGGATCCGGACCGTAAGAAACAAAGGCAGAGAACTGGAATTCAGTATCAATGGTAACCGTTAAATCAACCGGAGTGGTGAAGGTGTAAGTAACCACATCGCCAGGGAAGATGGTATCACCATATACTTCGGTAGTTGGAGTCGTGTTATTATTGTGGAAATAACCTAAGGTAACACCACCAATAATGGTATCGCCTAAGTTTTCAAATTCAATAATCACATCTTCTAAACCGAGGTCGCAACCATCCTCTGGAGCAATAATATCGACCATTGCAAGGTCAAACTGAGGAGTAGCAAATAACGTAACGCAAGTAGAGTCGTTAATGGTATTGCTATCGTTCAGTAAGGTTGTCCAAGCACATAAGTCGAAGAAACCACCAGGTATAGTCATGTTACCTAAGTTAACATCGGCCGATTGGAAAGAAACCAAGGTATCGGTGAAGTTAAATACAGATGCAGGACCACCATTGATGGAATAAGAAATATCCATTCCAGTAATGGTTTCTAAACCGAGGTTGTAAACGGTAACAATTACATCAGAAGTATTATTTTCCTGTAATGTACCGGTAGGCTGCAGTATAGCTGTTAAAGCAGCATCCCATGGATCAGGCTGACCAATCTCAACGAGATAATCTTCGGTTTCACCCCAAGTGTATGTACCACAAGGCTGAACAGTTGAAGAACTAGAGGTTTCAACAAATACTACACGCATTCCGCTGTTTCCGGGAACAGCAGTTACAGGGACGGTAACGTTACCGGTAACTGTATTCGAGGATAAAGTTTGCGATTGGTAAGCAACCTCTGTAACTGGATCGTAAACACCATCGTGGTTCCAGTCAATATAAACTTTCACCCAACAAGTGTAGTTAGTAGAATATCCAGGAGGAAAGTCGGAAGTCACCGAAATGGGTACAATCATACCCGGTGTTACGGTAGCAATTGGTCCTAGAGTGGTGAAATCCTGATAACCCGATCCAAAGGCAGGTCCACTATTATTAACAAAGCTACCGAATCCTACTTCAACAATTTCTTCATAGGCCGTACTGGTAGCATTCGAGGTACAATACTGCAATGGATCGTTTACAACGGTCCAACAAACAGTATCGTTCGGTGAATACATATCGTTCACAAGGCCTGTGTAAACACAGAAGTCATAGGTTCCGAAGGCAGACACATCAGCTAGAGTATTGAATTCATACAACAAGGTACCCCCTGCAGGAACAATACTAGTTACTTGCTCGGTAACGGTATTCGGTGGGTTAACACCATCGGAGAATTCATAAGTAATCAGGAAGTTGGTTTGATCCTGTGTACCCAAGTTCTCTAACATAACCACAACCGGAGAAACGGGCAACTCAATGCCGGAAACCGGTGAGTTAACCATATTCACACCGGCATCGGTCGATGGAATGTTCGTTACATAAGCAAATACTTCCACTGGCTCGCTTTCGCAACCAATCATGGTAACATTAAACTTCTGTTGTGGGAAGAAGTTGGTTGATGAATAGGAGGAAGGAGCACCACAGGTAAACGTACCATCGGTGTACTGACCAATACCGGCTATTCCACTAACGTTCATACCTTCAAGAGTAGCACTGGAAGTCCAGTTAGAAGTACCATTACTGAAACAATACTGAATCACAATGTTATCCACACCATTCCAATAGAATGGAGTTGCAAATTCATGCAAGTTCCAACCAACAGTGGAGGTGTAGGATGGATTAGTATAAACCGTTTGCAGGTTGGTGGTCCAACTTGCAGCGTTGGCAGCTAAGCTGGTTAAGCTGGTATGAGCCATACTAATGGAGAAGTTTTGCAAGGGAGCACCGGCGACAGATAGGACACTCAAGGAAACAGAGTTAATATCGCCTACCTCAAAACCTTGTGCAATCAAATCATCAGCAGTAATTAAGAACTGTGTCTGAACACTGGTATAATACTGACCATAAGGATTACCCAA
>CALGAK010000074.1 GCA_937954085.1 uncultured Bacteroidota bacterium | reverse complement strand
CGCAACAACGAACTGCCGCGCGGCTCCCGGCGCGTGGCTTTCATTCCAGTTCAAGCGAAAAACTTTGCGCTCTTTGCGGGTCCTTTGCGCTCTTTGCGTGAACCTTTGCGGCCTCAAAAACCTTAGCGCCCTATTCTTTAAATACTTTTTATCACCCTCACGTTGCAAAAATATCGGCCAATGCTGAACGGGGGGTCACGCAAAGGGCGCAAAGGTCTCGCAGAGGACGCAAAGAGAACAGTGATTAGGCTAGGATTCTGCCTTGAATCAAATCCTTGTAAATCCGTCAAATCCTTGTCATCTGTGTTCCAAGTAAACGAAGGGGCGACTTCAGCGAATGGGCGAGCGACAGCATTCATTCTGGTTCAAGCCAAAAGCCAAAAGCCAACCGCCATTAATATCCCAAAAATGGATTAAATTTATCCAGTCATCCAAGCAATGTAGATGAAAGAAGCTAATCCATGCGGCTATGAAATTTGATTTTCTAAACTTGTTCCATGTAGAAGGTGTATGGGCAGTCGTACTCTACGTCTTTATCTTTGTGATTGTTTCATTTCCCTTGGTAATCATTCTCTTAGAAAATCGAAATCCGGTTAAAACGCTTTCCTGGATCCTCGTCCTCGTCTTAATCCCCTTCCTCGGGATATTACTCTACCTCTATTTTGGGAAAAACCTACGTAAAGAAAAAATCTTTACGCGTAAAGAGTTTCAAGATGCCGAAGAAGCCCGAACCATGCTGGTGGAAGACCTCAACCTCGAAGAAATACGCTTAAACAATAACCCGAAACTCTGCGACAAATATCACCTAATGAAGCTGTTGTACAATAACAGTAAAGCTATTCTGACTCAAAAGAATCAGGTCAAGGTGTTGAACAATGGTGAGGAAACCTTCAGTCATATCTTGCAGGCAATTGCGCAGGCAGCGCATCATATCCACCTGGAATATTACATTATCGAAGATGACGAAATAGGCAACAAAGTAAAGGACTTACTCATTGATAAACGAAAGCAAGGGGTCGAAGTAAGACTCATCTACGACGATGTTGGGTGCTGGGGCCTGAGCGATAATTACCTAAACGATTTGAAACAAGCCGGGGTTGAGCTGTATCCATTTATGCCGGTAAGTACCTACCGTTTTGCCAATAAAATCAATTATCGGAATCATCGGAAAATTATTGTTATCGACGGGAAATTCGGATTTGTAGGAGGATTAAATATTGCCGATCGATACATCAAAGGAAAAGCCGATCAAGGATTTTGGCGCGATACACATCTCATGCTCGAAGGAGATGCGGTCTTAAGCCTGCAGATGATTTTTTCCATGGATTGGTTCTTCATGAGCGGGAAATCCTTGAAAGAAGTAAAGTATTTTCCGCAACCCACAATCGAGGAGCGAACCTTTGTGCAAATTGCAGCCAGTGGTCCTGACTCCGATTGGGCCAGCATTATGCAAACCTATTTCTCGGCTATTGCCACCGCCAAGGAATACGTATATATAAGCACGCCCTATTTCCTGCCGAACGATCCCATTATGGTCGCCCTAAGAACGGCTTCCCTCAGTGGAATTACCATCCGAATCTTGCTCCCCGAACGAAACGACTCTTTCCTTACCAATTGGGGATCCCGCTCTTTCTTCTCCGACTTATTAGAGGCCGGCGTGGAAATCTATTTGTATACGAAAGGATTTACGCATAGTAAATTACTGATGGTCGACGATATCTTCGCTACCGTAGGAACTTCCAATATGGATATTCGGAGCTTCGATCAGAATTTTGAGGTCAACGCGCTTATCTACGACGAAACAACTACCAAGTCGCTTAAACTGGCCTTCGAAGAGGACTTGCTCTATTCTTCTCGTGTGATTCTGGAGGAATTTCGCTCCCGGCCTTTGCACCATAAATTCATGGAATCCTTCGCCCGGTTATTTACCCCCGTGTTATAACACCACAATCTTTTCGATAAATTCCTCGTCGTTGATGCTCAGGCGGAAGAAATAAATACCCGGCAACAAATGCTGCAAACTGATCCTATTGCTGAATTGAGTTAACTCGTAGGCTTGAATGAACTGGCCCAACTGATTATATAGCACGCATCGATCCTGATTAGGCTTAAAAATCTCGATCAGCACTTGATCCTGTGTTAAGTTCTGATAGAAATGATAGGTGAACTCCTCCACCGGAGGATCGACCTCCTCTGCCAAAATGAGCACATTGTCTTCGTTGGAACAAGCACCCACACTTACCGTAACACCATAATTGCCATAGTTTGGTGTGGCAATTACCTGACTACTTTCACCGGTCGACCAACTAAACGTGGCTCCGGGATTCCCCGCATCGAGGAGGATCGTGTCGGGAGCATTTGTGCGAATATCTGGCCCTAAATCTACAGGTGGAATTGGCACCTCAATGGCGGTGAGGGAATCGGTCCAAAAACAACCGGCAAAATCCTCGACCGTTACCGTGTAAGTGCCTGGGAAAGTAACGTATAAACTTGGCTTTTGAAGTCCATTGCTCCAACGAAAAGATCGAAATCGTTCCTGAATTTTTACGTTCGCATACCCTTCTTCGCAGTATTGGATCGTGTCGCGCAAAACAATTTCAGGCTTGTTGTAATTCGATAAATACACCGAATCGGTCCCCGGACATTCTCCCTCATTTAAAACCGTTAATACATACCAACCCGGATTGCTTGCTTCTACATAGTAAGTGTCTTCTCCGGTATTCCAACTGTAATAATCCCACACTTCGTTCAGGAAAAGAATCGTGGTGTCGCCGGCGCAAATAGTCGTATCCGGTCCGAGATCAATTACCGGTTCGGCAAAATGGGTTATGGTCTTTTTATTATAGTCGTTGGTGGTGTTTACGTCGCCATCGAGCTCTGCCCAGGCATGAAAGAAGTAATCGCCTGGTTCACTCATATTAATTAAGGTGTCGAAGGTGAAGGTAAAGAACCCTCCAGCCGGAATGGTATCGTCGAAGAAAGTGGTGTAAACCGCTCCATTATTCACACTCAAATTCAGATCGAACTGGCTTATCGGAAGGGTGTCGTGATTTTGTAAAACAATGCTAACTACTTCCATTGCACCTAAAAAGCAACCCGATTCAGGCGCCGTTTGTGCATTGATGCTCACATTTTTACCGGGGATGCTAAAAGCGGTTAACGATCCTAATGCCGATATACCATTGGTTACATAAACGCCTGAGTCGGTTATTTGCGGAATGCTCAGGTCGTAAGTGGCAACGGCATCGAATACACTGCCGTCCGAGGACCGCCAAACCTTCCATCGAAAGGCTTCACCTTGTTGGAATCCATTGAAAACATTGGGTTCGGCTCCCCAAATAGTGGCTGCGTAATTTTGCCCTGTTATGGGCATCCCACCTTGATCGCCAGTGTCGCCTGTACCTGTTCCACAAAACTCCAAGGTGCCAACCTGGTAAAACGCTGCAATGTAATCGCCCACTGCAAGCTGCTGACCATCAATGGTCATTGGGGTGCTTGGTAAAACCAACACAATGTGCGTATTTTCAACGCCGGTATTAATGAAGAACCACGGCGGCGCCTGAGCCTTCGCCCCTAAAGAGAGAATCAATAGTATGGTAAAGGAGAAAAGGAGTTTCATAAAGCAAGCTTTTATCTCATATGGGACACAAACCTCCAAAAGTAAAAAACAAATCCAAAGTTTGTAAGGTGCAGCTGTTAAATGAAACTCTTCTCTCTAAAACGCTATCCTTTAAAAAGTAAATACATTAGGAAAATGCCTAATTCCATAATGAATACCATGCCTAGCAAAGTAAACAGTAAGATTTTATTGCTGGTTTTCATGCTTGTTTTCTTGTTTCGATTGTTCGGTTAACCATGATTCATAATAAGGAGTCAAATCGGAAAGTTTCAGTCCAAGTAAGGTCATGGTTTGAAAAACCGATTTCAATTCTTCCTGAATAAATTTGTCGCGTAAATTTTCCTGAAGCCTGGATTTTGCCTGCGGATCGACAAAATAGCCAATGCCGCGCTTGTTGTAAATGACACCACTGTCTTGTAAATGAGTATATGCTCTCATAACCGTATTCGGATTTACTTCGAGCTCTACCGCTAATTGCCTCACCGATGGCACTTTCTCGTCGGCAAGCCAGCTTTCGTCTAAAATGCGGGCAGCGAAGTAATCGGCAATTTGCAGGTAAATAGCTTGTTTATCACGAAATTCCATTCTATACCTCCCTTTCTTTTAATTTGAAGTAGGCCGATGTGTAAAACACCAGTGGAAGAAACAGGGTGAAAAAGACTTTTACCCAATGCTCGAGTAAACGGGCCGTATCTTCATTGATGTAAACGCGAATCTTTTCATCGATGTCGCTATCGAAAAACTCTTCGAGGTTATTTCCAACTAAAATTAATCCGGTAATAGCCGCAATCGAGGTGAACAGGATATTTACCACAAAGCCGGATAAAATGGTCTTGCCCAAAGGATAGGTACGAAAGGCTAATCCACCTAGAAAAAAGGCTGAATGAACCAGGAAATATGCTTGAATCAAATTCCACCAGTCCGACTCGCGTGTCAAGGATAAAACATCAAAAAATCCAAAAGGTAAGCCGAAAATTAATCCCCATAAACTGTTGAGAAGACTAGCATATAAGGTGTATAAGATGCTGATGGCCAGTATCCAAAAGACCGATGAAAAAATCCAGGGCACCAGAAACTTCTCGAGACGAGAGGCGGGAATCATAAGCTGATTCGTTGCTTTCTCCGTTGTATTCATGTCCTGATAAGCATGCCCGGCTATCCAAATGGCTCCGCTGAAAAATAAGAGCACAAAAGCAACCTGATGAAAGTTATTCATGGCTGTGTAGTTGTACTCATTCATGTAAGCGGCCATGAAAAAAGTAATGATAAACACCAAAGCAAAAGCTCCACCAACGCTGATCATTAGGAGCTTTCGGTTTAAATGGAACTTCAATAAACTGTAGTTCCAAGTCCGTTGTAGGTTGAATAGATCGTTCATGACTTATGCGTTTAATCGGTTAATAATAGCTGCCGATTCGTGTAAAACAGCGTTGAATAGTAACTCGAAATCGATGGGATTTTCGGTTCCATCGGGGTTCTCGGTAAGCAAATACTCACCTCCAAAAATCTTTTCCCGATAGAGTATCTCACCTCGCGGATGCTCACCCTTTGCGGTGTTGATGCAGCTGAATAATTGAGATAATTTCTCTAAGCCTGCGTTTACTAAAATGCGTCCATCGTCGATAATGAGCAGTGGATCAATTAAACTCTCCAAATCCCTTACCTGATGAGTGGAAATTAAAAAGGTTCGCTCTTCATCAATTGCCGACGCGATGATCCGCCGAAACTTGCTCTTCGAAGGAATATCCAATCCATTTGTCGGCTCATCCATCACAACCAAACTAACGCGCGTGGCCAAAGCAAAGGCTATCATGAACTTCTTCCGTTGACCAAACGACATCTTGTTCAAGGCTTGATGATAATCGACTTCCATCTCTTTCAGTAATTCTTCCAAATAACTCGCGTCGAAACGAGGATAAAACACCGAATAACGACGAATGTACTCCTCAGGCTTGAAGTCGGGAAGGGAAAATTCTTCCGGTATTAGGTAAATGTCGGATAAGAAAGCGGGCTCCCGATTGGAAACTGCCAACTCATTCATGTGGATACTGCCCGACTGAGGATAGAGCAGACCGCATGCAAGCTTAAGCAAAGAGGTTTTGCCAGCTCCGTTGCGACCTAAAAGACCGTAGATATTCCCTTTCTCCAAGGTTAAATTCAGGTCCTTGAACAATGCTTTTCCCTTCGGATAAGCAAATGCTAAGTTCTCAATGTGTAACATGATTAGTGTTTTAGTGTATTACTTAAATAGAACACTGCAAATGTAATACATTTTTCATTGCAAAAAACATTTCTCCGTTTTTTTTTATTACTCCCAATTGCACCCTCAGTTAGTCGAATCCAGAAGATTCCAATCTATTTGCTTGTCGTGCGCAGGCAAGTTCCATTCTTTAATTTCTTTTAGGTTGATACCTAAACGGCCAAAGAAGCGGACATCTGCAACGAGCAGGCTAACCGGATAAATGGTTCGGAAGAAACTTTCTTCAACTTAGCTGGCTAATTGAAATTGACCTTATCCGTTTGGAAAAAGCAATCAAATGAGGGGAGATCTTTGCCTAATAATCGGAGAAAAGCTTGAATAAAGTTTTCCGGGGCTTTTGGTTTAAAATCAATGCGAGGAATCAAGTGCTGGAAGGAGAGTTGTTAAGGCTTGATTTTAAGCAAGGCCTTCATGTCCGATCCATTCAAAGTGCTCAATTCCAGGTAATACAATCCGCTGGGGTAGGGACTTAGATCGATACTAACCGAAAGCATTTCAGAAGAAGGGTGCTGATCCGAAATGGATTCAGGCATGCCCGAAAGTGTTTGCTGATGGAGTAGCTTTCCTTCTGAATTGCGAAGTGAAAGGATGAATTCCCCTTTCCAGGCTTTATGGATAGAAAGATGAACGATATCGGCCGCCGGATTAGGATAAAGGAGCCAATCTATGGGCGTCAGCGAACTTTCTTCCAGCTGTAGAGAGGGGCTCAGCAAGGCCTGAATACTGTAATCGACCGAATCGAGTAAATAGGCCGCAGTGAATCCTTCGATATTGGCCAATCGGAATAAGTCCTTTTCTGGCACAAATTGCATGAATTGAAGGTTATGAGCAAGGTGGGAATGGTCGCGCATGAGAATCCATTGTGCTGCATCGTCGAGTTGGGTGCCGTTGCCAAGTGCCGACACAACCTGATTGTATCGATTACAAAAGTGATAAGCGCTGTCGCGGGCTATTTGGTAATTAGCGGTGTAAAGGTTGTCGCCGGGAATACTATCGGCATAGCTAGTATTTCGAAAGGTAAGAAAGGGTGCTGCAGGAGCTAGCTCGGCAATTAGAGCAACACGTTCATTTTGTCCGCTCGTATTAGCAGCCAAGGCCGAAATAAGATATCCTTCGGCATACCCTTGTGGATTATCCGCTAAGACACTTTGTACATCGAGCACATCGTGGTACCCGTCCAGGTTATAATCGAACTGTTCAATAGCTTTTCGAAGGGAAAACCAGATGGGCTCAAAGGCCTGCCCGGTTGGCGATGTACCATTGAAGTCGTCCATCATGTGTTGAAAAACGCCTACATGCTGATTAAAGCCGGAGAGCACCGAAAACATTCCGGCAAATCCAACCCCAGCCCAGTTTTGTAAATTCTCTTCCGAAGGGAGATGAACCAATAAAACCTGATTATTGATTAGAATAGGATTTTTAGTCCAGTCGAGGTGTCGCGATATGCTGGCCATTCCGTCGAGCGAGGTTCCGTTAGTGGCATTCCCCCAGGAAAGGAGGCTCGAACAGCCCATGCCCATTTTTTGCCCCATCAGTTTCGCAATGTCCAGAAAGGAATTGCACACCAGCAAGTCGATATAATCCATGTGGGTTACATTCGTTCCTGCCGAGTCCATCCCGGCTGCAATGGCTTTGGCTTCGTATTGATAGATGGTGTCGATGTATAAATCCTGACCCTGAGCAATCATGTCGCGGGCAATACTGTAGTAAGCTCCGAATTGCGGTTTTAGATAAGAATTAAAAACCTGATTGATTTCACTTCCTAATAAATACCCGTAAGCAAATCCGCGTTCGTAGTGGTTCCCCCAAACTTTAACGATTTGAAGGTTGTTGGTGTCGGATTCGATGGTGCCGTTTACTTGAATCTGTGCAACCGATGGAAACGTAAGGTACAGACTGAAGAGAACAAGGATGGTGGTTTTCCAAACCGAGGGTCGCAAACGTGTCATGAGCTGGATGGTTTAAATGTTGGTTTAAAGTAAGTATTTTTCTTTATGATTTAAACCTCTATTCATCAGCCTATTTAGAAAAAAAACGCCTCTGAAATTTCAGAGGCGTTTGGATTTTATGAAGGATTTTATTCTCCCTAAGGGACGAAATTAGTACCTCAAATCGAGTTCTTCGATCAGGTTTTTGGCGTTAGCGTATTTATCCATCACGAACAAGACATACCGAATGTCGCAAACAATGGTGCGTTGCAGATTATGGTCGAATTGAATATCGCTACTCATGGCGTCGTTGTTGCCATCGAAAGCGGTTCCGATTAACTCACCATCCGCATTAATAACCGGACTTCCGGAATTACCACCGGTAATGTCGTGGTTCGTAATGAAGCAAACGGGTAATTTACCGTTCTTGTCGGCATATCGTCCGAAATCTTTTACCTCGTAGAGTTTTTTCAAACGTTCGGGAACAATGAACTCTTCGTTGCTTGGATCTTCTTTTTCCATTACACCTTCCAGATAAGTAATGTAATCGTAACTAACCGCGTTACGGGGTTCGTAGCCATTAACAATACCGTAAGTCATTCGCATGGTCGAGTTGGCATCGGGATAGTAGAATTTATCGTCGTTCATTTTGCGAATACCATCGATGAACAAACGCTTCGATTCAGCCAGACGACTATCGAGGTCGGCTTGTAGCATGCTTAAATTACGGAATGCGCCAAAAATACTAGTCATGGCAAGCAAGGCAGGATCTTTTTCCAGTTTTTTAGCTTTAGGTTTTTCCAGGAATTCCATGAAAGCTTCTTCGCTAGCAAAAACAGATTTTTTAAATACCCATTCGGCATAGCGGTCGAAATCGCCTTTGAATTTCTTTTCGATGGTTTGGAACAAATCGGGGTGCAAATCGGCAGGTGTTTCTTCGTAAAAATAGCGAAGCATGGTAGCTAATATTTCCTGATCGATTCCGGGGTGGAAATCTTTGTAGAAATCTTTAGCAGCTGCTTTTGTTTCTTCTAAAACTGCGGGCAAATTCTCACTTTCCTGCTCCAACATAGCTCCCAATTGCTGATTTTGGAAAGCAAAAGTGAGGATTTCGGATCCTTGGAAGAACGTTGTTTCGATGATGTACCACCAGGTCTTTGAATATTCTTTTTCGGTTTTTTCCCGATATACTTCTTCGAAGGTTGGGATTACTGTGCCATAGGTTTCTTTGCGCTCTTCATCGGCGTTCACCCAGCTTAAAAAAGCTTGTTCCAACGCTTGCTTTTGCTCGGGAACTTTCAAGCGTCGTAGAGCCTTGCTCTCTTCGCCGTCTTTTTTCCAAAAATTACCGAGATAGGCAATTTTGTCGGCATACTGAATCTTAACCTTCGGGTCTTGATCCATCGCAGCTTTCATGATTTTCATTTTGGCATCGCGCAACTTAACCGTAGCCGGATTCAATTGATCCATTTTTTGAATAACGCCATAAGAGCTCAGGTAGCGGTCGGTCGAACCAGGATAACCCCAAATCATGGTGAAATCGTTCTTTTCAATCCCTTTCATCGAAATGGGAAGATAATGCTTGGGCTCGTAAGGAACATTCTCAACTGAGTAGTCGGCTGGTTTGCCATCGGGACCCATGTAAACACGAAACAAGGTAAAGTCGCCGGTATGACGTGGCCAAACCCAGTTGTCGGTATCGCCACCAAATTTACCGATCGACGAGGGAGGAGCTCCAACTAAACGCACATCGCGGAAGGTTTCGTAAACGAACAGATAAAACTCATTACCGGCAAACATGCTTTTTACTTCAGCATTGTAATGCGTATTTTCGGTTGCTTCCTTTTCAATCTTCTGACTAATAGACCGAATCGCTCCGTTGCGTCCTGCGCTGGTATTGTTTGTGATTTCCTCTAGCACACGTTCGGTCACATCTTCGATGCGAACCAAAAAGGAGGCGGTTTTGCCAGGATTGACTAGTTCTTCGCCCTCGTTTTGAGCCCAGAAACCATCGGTTAAATAATCATGCTCCAAGGTGCTATGCGATTGAATCTCGCCATAGCCACAGTGATGGTTCGTAAGTAATAAGCCTTTCGGCGAAATCATTTCTCCGGTACAGCCACCACCGTCGAGAGCCACAATGGCATCCTTTAAACTGGCGTTATTGATGTCGTATAATTGTTCCGGAGTGAGCTTCAGCCCCATGGCTTTCATTTCTTCGTATTTCTTTCCTAAAAAGAATGGAAGCCACATTCCTTCGTCGGCTCGGGCTGCAGGTTGGATGAGCAAACTGAGTCCCATCAAGACGAGTAATGCTTTTGTTTTCATCATAATTGTATTTGGTTAAAATTCAGTTTATTATTCTTGGTTGTAAGTGGTGCTAGCAGGTTATATTCGACCGCGCCGGCGGATGCGTTCCGTGATAATCAGGCTTAATTCGCGACCGGTTTGTCCGGCTACGGAGGTGTTCTCTTCCGCTCTGCGGAAAAGGTACGGCATTACGTGTTTAACCGGACCGTAGGGGAGATATTTGGCCACGTTATAGCCTTGGTTTGCGAGATTAAAACTGATATGATCGCTCATACCGAACAGTTGGGCGAACCAAATCCGTGGGTCGTTCTTTTCAACTCCCTTTTGCTCCATTAGTTCTGCCAAATAGGCACTGGAGTATTCATTATGGGTTCCGTTGAAAACCCGAATGCGGTCGAGGTGTTCCATGCAAAAGGCTAATCCCGCATTATAATCTCGATCGGTACTTTCTTTATCGGGTTGAATCGGATCCGGATAAGCTTTTTCTGCAGCGCGCTCCCGTTCTTTCTCCATGTAGGCGCCGCGAACGAATTTGATCCCGAGGTAATAATTGCCCTTGACCGCTTTCTCGTAACTCTGCTTTAAAAAGTCGAGTCGATCGTGGCGATACATTTGGAGGGTATTGTACACGATGGCTTCGGCATGATTATACTTTTCCATCATTTCCTCGACAACTTGATCGATGAATGCCTGAAACCAACTGTCCTCTGCATCGATTAAAATGGGAACATTGGCTTCGAATGCAGCCTTACACAGGGTGTTGACGCGCTCACGGAATTTATCTGCTTCGACAGCCATTTCTTTACTGATTGTGGCTCCGGGCATACTCATGGTTTCCAGAACGGTGTGCGAGGTGAAGGCGGTTGGTTTGAAAACGGCAAAAGGAATGTTCGGATCTTGTCCGGCATTTTTAATCGATCGTAAGGTTTCTTCCAGGGCGTGTTGTATATCGGCTTCAGAAGATTTTCCTTCTACGCTATAATCCAGGATGGCCCGAACCCGATATTTCTCGAGGGTTCGTACGGCAGGATCGCATTCCCGGATACTTTCGCCCCCAACAAAATGAGCATAAACAGTCGGTTTAACAGCCCATTTAATCGGGAAATTAATGTTTAGTGCGAAGGCCAGCAAGCGATTGGTTAACCTTACCAAACTAGCTTTGGAGATAAGCTTAAACAGCAGATAGGAACGAAACAGTTGGTAGTTCGATTTGCTTTGAAAAGCAATCTCGGTATTATTAAAACTGAGCATACTTTTTTCGGCAAATATAATCGCTTAAGCCTGAAATAAGCGTTCGGTAGGATAGGTTAAAAAGCAGGTTTTTATGGTGGGAAAAGACTGGATGAAAGGAGGTTAATCTTCAATTACGATAAAGATGTCTTCATTTTCTTTTTTCATGAAATATTCTTCACGAGCAAACTTCTCGAGAAAAGCAGGATCCTGTATTTGTTGAAGCAGGCGTTTGTCTTCTTCAATCTTCTGTTTGTACTCCTCAATCTCTTGATAAAGCCCATCCAGCTCTCGCTGATTCCGTCCTCGTTCAACCCAATTATCCTGATCGAAAAAGCTGATCCACAATAAAAAAAGAAATACGGTAAGCAGGTATTTATTCCCGATTACCGTATTCAATTTATTTTGCAAGGCTTTTTTCATCATTATGAAGGAATTACTCTACAAAAGTAATTCACAATTCCATAAATCGACCAAGAGCCTACGTTAAAAATCGCCCTTACCTTATTCTTTATCCATGAAGGGATAACGATAGTCGGTAGGTGGAAGGAAGGTTTCTTTAATGGTTCGAGGAGAAACCCAACGCAAGAGGTTTAAATCGGAACCGGCCTTGTCGTTAGTACCCGAAGCACGCGATCCACCAAAAGGTTGTTGAGCAACTACAGCTCCGGTTGGTTTATCGTTAATGTAGAAGTTTCCGGCAGCATTGCTTAACTTCTGAGTTGCATAGGCAACCATATCGCGATCTTGTGAGAAAATAGATCCGGTCAAACCATAAATAGAGGTCTTGTCTACTAAATCAACGGTTTCGATAAATTCATTATCCGGATAGATGTAAACGGTTAATACCGGACCGAATAATTCTTCTTCCATGGTTTCGTAATGCGGGTTGGTGGTGAGTAAAACGGTTGGTTGAATGAAATAACCTTCCGATTTATCGTACGTTCCTCCGGCAATAATTTCTACTTCAGGACTTGCTTTAGCTCGGTCGATGTAGCCTGCCAATTTATCGAAGCTAGCTTCGTCGATTACCGCCGCAAAGAAGTTGCTGAGGTCGTCGGGTTTACCTATAGCGAAAGTATTGAGTTCTTTAATCGTTTCGGCTTTGATGTAATCCCACATCGACTGGGGAACATACATTCGGCTTGCTGCGGAGCATTTCTGACCTTGATACTCGAAAGCACCACGAATGATAGCGGTTACTACTTGGTCGGGATTAGCGCTTGGATGCACCAACACAAAATTCTTTCCTCCAGTTTCGCCAACAATGCGTGGATACGTTTTGTAACGACTAATGTTCTCGCCAATTGTTTTCCAAATATGATTGAAAACTCCGGTTGAACCGGTAAAGTGAATACCCGCGAAGTCGGGATGAGTGAAGATTTCGTTTCCTGCAACCGGACCGGATACAAACATCAGGTTGATAACACCAGCTGGCAGACCAGCTTCCATGAATAAGTCCATCAGCACTTTTGCAGAATAAACTTGCTGATTCGACACTTTCCAAACGATGGTATTACCCATCATAGCGGGAGCCGTTGGTAAGTTTCCTGCAATGGAGGTGAAGTTGAAGGGAGTAAGAGCAAAAATAAACCCTTCCAACGGACGCTGTTCCATACGGTTCCAGGTATCGTCGGGCGAATATGGCTGACGCTCATAAATCTCCGTCATGTACTGAACATTGAAACGCAGGAAGTCGATCATTTCGCAAGCGGAATCAATTTCGGCTTGGTGAATTGTTTTCGACTGACCTAACATGGTGGCAGCGTTAATCTTAGCGCGGTATGGACCAGCTAATAAACTGGCAGCTTTCAAGAAAATAGCAGCCCGATCGTACCATGGTGTATTGGCCCATGCTTCTTTTGCATTTAAGGCAGCCTGAATAGCCATTTGAACATGTTCCGCTCCTCCCTGATTGTAATAACCCAGGGTGTGTTTAATGTCGTGAGGTGGAGCAATGCGCACTTTCTTGTCGGTACGAACTTCTTTCCCGTCGATAATCATGGGAATATCTAATTCGGTCGATTTAAGATGATTCAGGGTTTCGACCAAAATTTTGCGTTCGGGAGTTCCCGGAGCATACGATTTAACGGGCTCATTCTTAGGAACCGGCACTTTAAAATAACTATTCATTACTACAAAGATTTAAGGTGAAAAATTATCCAAATGTTGAGCAGCAAATTTAAGCTTTAAAAAATTATGGAAGTCCAAAAAACAACCACTACAAAGGTGTTATACAGCGAGTTTTAGTGGCTATTCGCCCTTAGCGTTTCACTAGCGTCTTTCGCCTCTTCGCCCAGTCGCTCAATTCGCCCTTTCCCCCAGTCGCCTCAAGTTATCGGAGGTTAAAAAGGCCGCCAAGGTTCGCGCAAAGAGCGCAAAGGACCCGCCAAGTTCGCAGAGATTTTCTCTTGAACTGGAATGATTGCCACGCGCCGGGAGTCGCGCGGCAGTTCGTTGTTGCG
>CALGAK010000073.1 GCA_937954085.1 uncultured Bacteroidota bacterium | reverse complement strand
CCAACTACCTCGAATCCTGAATCTCAGTATCCCATCAACTTTTTAACCCGAAGCGCATTGTCAGGCGAGGTGAGTTCGCTTAGAAGCGTGAAAGCTACTTCAATCGCCGTCGAAGGATTCTGCGAAGTAATTAGTCGATCGTCTACAACCATGCGTTGCAGAACAGGCTTGCCTCCCATTTCCTGTAAATTGCTAACACGAACCGGATTGGGATACGTGGTACAATGCCGCCGGTGCAGAACACCACTCCTGGCCAGTGGCAAAGCCCCTACACAAACAGAAGCAATCCATTTTTGCTGTGCCCTAAAACTGCGAATAAGATCCAGAAAGGGTTCCGAATAAGCTTCTTCGTAATAGCCATATTCCTCAAAACCACCAGGAATAGCCAGGGCAGCATAATCGTTGATCTGAATATCGTGTATAAGCTTATCCACCATGAATCGATGTCCAAATGAACTCATCACTTCCCGATGCAAACCTGCAGTGATGCAGGCAGTGGAACCATCGCCTTCAAGATAATTCCAGCCCATTACATCCATAAAAGCACTTGCCTCGAGCAACTCAAAACCATTAGCGAGTAAAAGTAAAACCTGCTTCTTTTGCATTCTTGTACCTTGTTGAGTAAACGCGCGCCAAGATAGACAAAAGAGGAGAACGGGCTCTTATGCACAATCCAGAAGCCCGATCCATTTTCTTAGTCGCCTCCATGCTGAAAACACTTTCCATTTGGACTATAGGTTTTTCGTTTGCAGCGGGTTCCGGCTTTAGTGGTAGCCGAACAACGAACCGAAACACTCCGCCGCGCTTTCTTTACCGCAACATTGGCTGGATCCTGGCTCGTATGAATGTAACAATAACCACTTGCATTCGTGGTCCGGTTCTTACATCGCTGCCCCGATTGAGTGATTCCTTTACACTGAGCAGCCTGAACTTTACTTCCCGTTTCACCGCTGGTATTAGAAACGGAACTCCAGGTCCATGAACTAAGCAGCAGATTGGCTTCCATGATTTCCTCCATCGCATCGGGTAATTGATAAAAAAAATCGATGCCGGAAAAGGCTTCCAAACTATCGATGGACAGCACAAAGTTCTGAAGCGGAGCTTTCGAAGCCTCATTCTTCAGCAGAAATGCAATTCCTATTGGTTGGGTTTGCTCAAAACGAAAAACTGCCTTGTAGAAATACCGGGGAACACTTACCCGATTGGGGCCAATCGACTGCAAATTATCCGATAAAACGCCACCGGTAACCACATAAACCGTATCGTACTCTACAGCCCAGTTTCGGACCAAAGCTTCGAGCTTCTTCCAAATACCTCGGTTAAATCCGGGAAACTGGGGTGACATGTTGGAATAGTAAAAGGATTCCTGCATGGTTTGGGAGGAGAAACTCATATCGGCTGCTGGTGCGAGGTGACCGCGGTCGAATCCACTTCCTTTGTAATCGGCATGGGTGGCTGAACCTCCAGGGACCAAAGGATCGCTTAGGAATCGATCCGACCGCTCGGCGACCTTAACGGTTTCATACTTCACCAGCTCATACGCAACCCAACTGGCTTGTTCGTGCTCCTCGCTATACGATAAGGAAAAAGCACGATGATGAATCACCGTTTCGTTGGGGACAGGAGCCGCAAGTTCCCATTGCTGGGCGAATAAGAAATTAACATAAGCAGTAAAAAGTAAGAGGATGAAATAGCGTATTGGGGGCATCGAAATAAATTGTTTTTATTCAAAAGTGCTTAAAGTTAATGAGAAGAGTTTACTATTTTGCAGGAAAAAATGAAAAAATCATTTCGAACTATTTTTCTGATAGTATTTGTTCTCCTATTCCAGTTTTGCAAAGTAAACGATCCGTGGCCCGACCCTACTCCAGAAGCTTACGGAACACCTTTCGATGGGATTCCCGAAGTGGAAAACATGATTCTCTATGAAGTAAATACGAGAGCATTCGGACCAACACACGACTTTGAAGCCGTTATTCAACAACTCGACAGCATTGCTTTACTGGGAGTGAATGTCCTGTGGCTCATGCCCATTCATCCAATTGGCGAAGTTCAATCGGTCAATTCGCCTTATTCGGTGAAAGACTACGAAGCGATTAATCCCGAATTTGGCGATATTTTCCAATTGCGTCAACTAAGCGATTCCGCCCATGCCCGTGGAATGGCGGTTATTCTCGACTGGGTAGCCAACCATACGGCTTGGGATCATGAATGGATTGAAGCACACCCCGATTGGTACACACAAGATTCAGACGGGAATATCATCCATCCGGCCGGAACCAATTGGATGGATGTAGCCGACTTAAATTACATGAGTTACGACATGAGAGCAGAGATGATTCGTTCCATGGAATACTGGATTTATGAAGCAAACATCGATGGTTTCCGCTGCGATTATGCCGATGGTGTGCCCTTTTCCTTTTGGTTAGATGCGTGGACAGCCCTTCGGGAAATACCCGGTAGAAAGCTCATTTTTCTGGCCGAAGGTAAACGGAAGGATCATTTCACAGCCGGTTTCGATTTGTGTTTTTCCTGGGATTTCTACGGCATCACCAAGCAAGTGTTTTCGGGTTCACCGGCAACTCAAATACTACCCGTCCATCATGAGGAATATCAGAACACTCCAACCGGCAAACATTGGTTGCGTTTCACCACCAATCACGATGAATCGGCTTGGGATGCCACACCCATAGAATTGTTCAACGGGGATAAGGGCGCATTGGCAGCATCGGTCATCAGCATCTTCACCGGAGGTGTTCCTTTGATTTATGGTAGTCAGGAGGTTGGCACTGCGCAAACCATCCCGTTCTTTTCTCAATCAAGCATCGATTGGAGCAACAACCCGGAGCTATTAAACTCGTATCGCAGCATTCTCTCCTTTTACCGAACTTCCAACACGGCCAAGTCGCCCAACATTACCGAATTCTCCACAGAGGATCTATTTTGCATATTAAAAGAAGAATCAGAGAATGACTTACTGATAATGGTGAATGTTAGAAATTCGCAACAAGACTTCATCCTTCCGAACGAACTACATGGCTCCAATTGGATCGATGGGCAAAGCCAGGAATCCTTCAGTTTATCTTCCGAAATAAGTTTACAACCCTACGAGTATTTACTTTTAGTGAGATAAGTTAATTCACCCTTTACCTCGAACGCGTTTTTGGTAACACCAAATCGAAAAGGGTTCAGCTAAAGTATATTAGCGAATTCACTCTTCCCGTTTCCAGAAAACTGGCCAAGCTACCGCTCTTTCAAAATGGGAAAAAAAACATAAATCGTAAACTCAGCACCTATTCCGTAACCTGAGAAAAACAAATCGAATTATTAACTTTTATTTAAGATTTCACCAAACCAAACAGTAAGTCCTTTTCATAGTTTGCGCCGCTTTTTTTAACGCTCAATCTTTATGAAAATACTGTTTATCATGTACCCGTGGGAAAAGTTGAATCCCAAGCAGGATTCGACCATTCGGCTGGTGCATGAAGCCGTGAGCCGAAACCACGAGGTCTCGCTTACTTGCCCACAAAATCTTACTATTCGCGACAGCGTAGTGCAGAGCTTTTGCCGTACTATTGTCCTCTCGGAAAAAGTATCCGACAGCATGACGGTCTTTCACCGAACTACCCAATTTCAAATCGGAATGCGGGCGCTTCAAGAATTCGATGTCATCATGATGCGCGATAATCCGCCATTGGACCCACTCGTGCTTAACTTCCTCGATTCGGTAAAAGACGACACCTTCATTGTAAACGCGATCGACGGACTGCGGAAAGCCAATAATAAAATTTATACGGCAGCATTTTACGACCCCGACCGGGAAATGATTCCCGTTACCCATGTCTCGAAAAACATCGATTACCTCATGAAGGTTATCGAAGAATCGACCGACGATAAAATGATTATGAAGCCGCTCGACGGATACGGAGGTCGCGGAATAATCGTGATTGAGAAAAAAGCCATGGCTAATATTCGTTCGCTGCTGGAATTCTACATTCATAAAGTGCAGGGTGAAACGAACTATATCATCCTGCAAGAATACGTTCATGGTGCTGAAAATGGCGATGTACGAGTACTTATGCTCAACGGCGAACCCATTGGTGCCTTGCGCCGTCGTCCGGCAAGTGGCGATGTCCGTTCCAATTTGTCGGCTGGTGGCAGCGCCGAGCGTCATAAACTGAGCAAAGCAGAAAAAGCCATGTGCCGAAAAATTGGCAAAAAACTGGTCCAAGATGGAATCTTCTTTGCCGGACTCGACATCATTGAGGGTAAACTCATCGAGATTAACGTGCTAAGTCCCGGTACCATCACCGATATCAATCGACTGAATGGAACCAAGCTACAAGTTAAAATCATCGACTTTTTGGAAAGCATGGTTCCAGACAATAAGCTACCTGTCAGTTTATTAGAATCGGAAATGATTTATGAAAACTAAACTTTGGTCGGTCGAAGAAATTATTCGAAACATTGAACAGGAAACCCTCTTCGAGGCCCAAGAACAGTCGGGCGGCTTTTCCATTAAAATTGCGCGTTACGTCCCTTTTTGTTGCACCGCTATTCACAGCGGCAGCAAACTTAGACCGGAATTGCATGCAAAAATTGCCTTGAATGAATTCCAACGTTGGTACGAAGAAGATCCCTTCACCGATCTATTCATTCAATCGATGCCTATTACCCTGGTGGGGCACGATTCGCGCTACGAGTACGATTTGAATCGAAGCCCGGAGGATTGTATTTATACCGAAGCGTGGGGGCAACAGGTTTGGAAGAAAAAACTCTCCAACACCGACCTTCGAATTTCCCGTCGAAAGCATGCCAACTACTATCGAGTCTTGCACGCTCTACTCAAAAAATTAGAAGAAAAGTTCGGCGCAGCGTTATTATACGATATTCACTCCTACAATTACCGCCGGTGGAATCGAGTCGTTCCGGTTTTTAACATCGGTACCGAACGGATCGATCAGAATCGGTATCGAAAATCCATCGACCATTGGAAAACAGAATTATCCAAGATTCAACTCTCGAATACTTATGTCGATGTAGCAGAAAACGATGTATTTAGTGGACTTGGGTATAATTTGGCCTACGCAACAAAGCATTTCCCTCATACGTTGGTATTGGCTACCGAAGTAAAAAAAGTGTATTGCGACGAACAAAACGGTGATGCCTTTCCCTCCATTATCAAAGAATTACAGCAACAATTTAAAACAGCTATTCTGAACCATGCCAGCGTTTTTTCGCAAGAGTTTGGAAACTGGCAGCCGGAATCGAAGCTAAAACTGCTAGGAAAGAAAATCGATTCAACCCTCGTAAAAGTCGATAAAAAGCTCTTTTCTCTGGTGAAACACTTCGAACTCTTGGCTTCGGTTAACCCAACGAATACACCCAGCGAAAAGAATAAGTTTTTTCGCAGCAAATTTACCCAACCACCCCGTTTCACCTATCAACCGGTGCGTTTCAACCCCTATATCCTCAAACAAGAACTGCTAAGCTTACGCGTGCAGGATATCGAGGACATATCGATTCGCAGCCTCTATGAATCGACGGTGAATAGTTTTTTCGATAAAATTGACTTGCTACGCACCCTTAACTCTCCCCGTTTTTTATACAATTCACTGCGATATTTCGGACGTCCATCGGCGCAAGATTTAAAAAATGCTGCTTACTTGTTGCACTTACCTCCTATTCCCGGAGCAGCCCGTAAAGAACCCATTTACGATGCGAAACAGGCAAGAGAAATGTTCACATCGGCTCTGACCAATTATGGTTTTCAGGCTAAGACTGAGCTGAGCAATATGGTCATTTCCAAGGTAATGGTGCTTAATTCGAAACAAAGCATATTAATTCAACCCAATGCCCATTTTCGAAAAAAAGAACTACTGGCTTTGGTCGAGCACGAAATTGGAGTCCACATGCTCACTTCCAAAAATGCTCGGAAGCAGGAATTGAAAATTCTCCAAGCCGGATTACCGCTCAACACCCTCACCCAGGAAGGGTTGGCCATTTTGGCCGAATACCTGAGTGGAAACTTATCCCTAACCCGCCTTAAAAAGCTTGCCCTACGCGTGCTCATGGTGGATCGTATGGTAAACGGAGCCGATTTTGTTACTTGTTTTCAGGAACTTCATCGCGACTATGAACTCGATGCTAACGAAGCCTTTAACTTGCTAACCCGAATCTTTCGCGGGGGTGGCTTTACGAAAGACTTCCTTTATTTAGCCGGTTTTGTGCAAGTATTACGATTTTGGGAAGATCAACACGACCTGAGTCCTTTGCTAACCGGGAAAACCGCTCTGGCCTACTACCCCACTCTAGTAGAAATGCTTGAACGCGAATTAATTACACCTCCTCATTATGTCACCAATAGTTTTATCAATCCTTCTATCGATAAGAATGATCCACTGTTTTCCTACCTGTTGAGTGGTTTACGCTAGCGGGAATTACAGAATCATCATTACATTAAGAATAAGCACTCACCTACGCCAACAGGACCAATCAGGCGCGCTTACGATAAGTAAGAACAGCGAGGCTGAGCACCAGAAAAGCATACAAACCAATCGTCAGGAAGTCTCTCCACAAATCGACTATGCTACTACCTTTTAGCAAGATCATCCGATTAACTTTCATGAAATAAGCAAAAGGATTAAGGTAGTTCACCTTCCGCGCCCAATCGGGCATTGTTTCGACCGGGGTAAAGATACCACTCATCAGAATAAACACCAGTAAAAAGAAAAAAGACATGAACATGACTTGTTGCTGGGTGCGGCTATGGGTCGATAACAATAAACCAAAACCAATCACCAACAATAAATACAGGAAGGCAAACGAAAATAGTAGCCATAGGCTTCCCCGGAAGGGAATATCGAACAATAGCTTCCCAATCCCCAATCCCAGGGCTAGTTCAAACAAAGCAATGATGATAAACGGAATGAGCTTTCCGAGAATAAACTGAACCTTCCCTATTGGGCTGACATTGATTTGCTCCATGGTTCCGAGTTCCTTTTCACGAACAATATTGATGGCCGATAAAAACATTCCGATAACGGTTACCAGAATTACTAAAATTCCAGGAACCATATAATGCTTAAAATTCAGGGAACTATTAAACCAAAATCTTCGGGTTATTTCAATTTGTTTTAGTTGGGAGCTGCTCTGTGCCGCATACAATCGAAGCGGTAAATCCTGATTGACACTAAGCAGAATCTGGGTCGCATAGGAGGAACTTAAGCCAGCAGTAAGGCCATTAATCGCATTCACTAAAACCTGAACCGATAGCGGTTCATTGCGATAAAAAGATTGCTCAAATCCGGCGGGAATAATAACTAACAGATCGGCCGTTCCTTCGTAAAAATCTTGCATAGCCCGCTTCTCCGACGAATGAAAGGAATTCAAATGAAAAAAGGGAGAAGCTTCGAATCGTTGCCAAACGCCACGCGACTGTTCGGTTTGGTCGAGATCGACCACCGAAAAACGAATATCTTTCATCTCGAGTGTTGCAGCATACACCAAAATAACCAACTGCACAATAGGCATTAAAAAAATAATTGGCAACATGGTTCGATTTCGAAAAATCTGAATAAACTCTTTTTGTAAGAGAAAAAACAAGGTTCTCATAGTGCTTACTTTAGTTGCGGTTCGAATTAATTCGTCCTGATTCTATTTAATCGAGCAAACTAATAGTTTCATTCTAAACGGATTTTAAATTTACGAATACTTATCAGCATAAAAACAAGAAGGAATAAGCCAAGAATCACTACTTCCTTCCAAATATAGCTCATACCAATTCCTTTAATCATTAGATTCTTCAGGATGATAATGAAATATTTTGGAGGCATGAAAATGCTCAGATATTGCAAGATTTTGGGCATGTTTTCGATTGGAAAAATAAACCCGGACAAAAGCAAGGTGGGAAGCAAAAGTGCAAACATCGAAATGAACATGGCAACTTCCTGATTCTTAGCTACAGTCGAGATGAGTACTCCAAGCGATAAGGCCATCAGAATAAACAACATACTCACAAGCACCAGCAAAAGGCTAGAGCCTAAAATTGGAAGTCCGAAAACAAAATAGGCCATGAGTAAAATGAGGCTGGCATTAATTAAGGATAAGAAGAAGTATGGAGTTAGTTTACCAATCAAAATTTGAAAAGGATTCAGCGGAGATACAAGCAGAACCTCCATGGTTCCCATTTCCTTTTCGCGGGCAATGGTAATACTGGTCATCATGGCAGAGATGAGCATGAGAATCAATGCCATGGTGCCGGGAACAAACATGTACACTCCCTTTAAAGCCGGGTTAAATAGCATTCGATACGAAGCTTGAATGAAGGTGGGGCTTTCGCTCGTTCGATTCAAATCGTTTACATATTCGAAAACAATTCCCTGCACATAATTACTCAGCATTTCAGCCATATTCGGATCCGACGCATCGGCAATTAATTGCATGGAAGCCCGATGATTCCGTTCGAGTTTACGACCAAAATCAGGCTCAAACACTACCACTAAATTGGCTTGATTTGCCTTAAAACAGGCTTCGATGGACGCTTCCGTTTCCAATTCGGCTCCAACTCGAAAATAGCCCGACGAAAGAAGACGATGAACAATTTCACGGCTTTGTTGGTCGTTCGACTTATCCAAAATGGCAATTTTAGCATCGCGTATCTCGTTGGAAATAACAAAACCAAAAATAAGTAGTTGGGCTACAGGCATCCCGAATAAAATAATCATGGTTCGCGGATCGCGAAAAATATGCAGGAACTCTTTTCGGATAAACGCCAATAATCGTTTCATGTTAACTGGATTTTTCGCCCGAACGAGCTAATTGGACAAAAACATCATTCATACTACTGCTCCCGAAGCGTTGCTTCAGTGCTTCGGGGCTATCCAAGGCCACAATGCGGCCGTTTACCATCATGGATAATCGATGGCAATATTCCGCCTCGTCCATGTAGTGGGTAGTTACAAAAACAGTAATTCCCTGATCAATAGCCTCATAAATCAAATCCCAAAACTGTCGGCGAGTAACCGGATCGACCCCTCCGGTAGGTTCATCGAGAAATACAATTTGGGGCTTATGAAGAATAGCCACGGAAAAGGCTATCTTCTGCTTCCAACCGGGAGGAATATCCCGAATAAGTCGATTCGACAGATTAACAATTCCGAGCCGAGTAAGCATTTCCTTGGAACGATCACGAATAGCTGATCGACTTAAGCCATAAATTCCTCCAAAAAATCGAATATTCTCCCAAATCGTCAAATCGTCGTACAAGGAGAACTTCTGACTCATATAACCGATATTCTTTTTTATTAATTCGGTTTGCGTGTAAGCATCGAAGCCTGCGACCTCCATTTCGCCCGAAGTGGGCTTGCTTAAACCACAAAGCATGCGAATAGCGGTGGTTTTTCCTGCCCCGTTAGCTCCTAGGAAACCAAATATTTCCCCTTGTTTCACCTCAAAGGTGAGCTGATCGTTGGCGACAAAGTCACCGAACTTCTTGGTTAAATTCCGGACTCGAATTATATCCTTTTCCATCACGAATGGTTTATCAATACTAGTAGCCTAAAGGAGCCACTCCGAATATGTTTCTTTCCTTTTCCATCGACTTTCTTCAAAAAACAGATCATGATCGTGCTATTTGAATAAAACAATCTTCGATTCCCGGTTCAATTTCCCGAAGCGAATCGATAGGTATATGAAACTGCTTCAATACTTGTTCTACCTTATCGATACTCATGTCCGCCTGGCAGGTCCAATGAAGGCACTGTCCGAACAAGTGAGCCACTTCGCAGCCAAATAGAGCATTGAGTCGCTGCTTAAGCGGATGTATTTGTGGTGTTTTAACTTCCCATAATCGGCCTATGAATTGGGTTCGCAGATGATGGGGATTACCGGCACTCAAAATCTTACCCTGCTGCATCAGAGCAATTCGATCGCATAAATCGGCTTCGTCCATGTAGGGAGTAGAAACGAGCAAGGTCATATCTTTCCCTTTCAGACCTTGAAGCATGTCCCAGAACTCCATGCGGGAAACAGCATCCACACCGGTTGTTGGCTCATCGAGCAGCAGAAGCGAGGGAGAATGAATCAGGGCACAGCTCAGGGCCAGTTTTTGCTTCATACCACCACTCAACTGACCAGCTTTTCGCTTTTTAAACGGTTCGAGAGGCTTGTATATTTGTTCGATCAAATGATAGTGACGGTCGATGGTGGTTCCAAAAACTGTGGCCCAAAAATGCAAATTTTCTTCAACCGTTAGATCCGGATAAAGGGAAAATCGTCCGGGCATGTAGCCTAACTGTTTCCGAATAGATCGATAATCGCGCCGAGTGTCGAATCCAAAAACATGCACCGACCCGCTATCAGGCAATAACAAGCTGGCAATCAATCGCATCAAGCTAGTCTTACCCGCTCCATCCGGTCCAATCAATCCGAACAATTCTCCTCGATTGATATTCAGGCTCACTTCATTAACAGCCCGATTCGAAGCAAAGGATTTATGCAGATTTTGAATACTAATGGCGGTCATGGCGTTAATTATTAGCTGGATGACTGGTAAAATAGACTTCCCCGGGCATGGCAATTTTTAATTTTCCGTCGTTAGGAACCCGAATTTTAATGGCATACACCAGATTTATTCTGTCCTCGGCTGTTTGAATTACTTTGGGAGTAAATTCAGCCCTCGAAGCAATCCATTCAATCGTTCCGGGATAAATAAGGAGCCCTTTCGGACCATCAACAGCAACCTCTACGATTTGCCCAAGGGTAATTTGACTCAAGTAAGAAGCACCTACATAGGCTTTTAGTTCGAGCGTATCCAAATTTGCAATGCTATAAATCGGTTTACCGGTAAAGGCTAATTCATGGGCTAGAAGGTATTTATCCAACACCACTCCATCGATGGGATTAATCAAGTAACAATCCTTCAATTGACGCTCCAATACATCCATTTGCCGATCGAGGACTACTTTTTCGTTCCATATCGATTGCTCACTTACTCTTGCCTGTTCGATTTGTTGTTTTATCATCGATAATTCCAAACGCGCCTGATCCCATTGCTGAACACTGGCCGCAGCAGAAGATAACAAGGTATCCAGCCGTTTAAAATGCCTTGCTGCAAATTCCTCTTTAAGCGCCAGTAGGTGAATTTGTGCCTCCACTTCGTCGATTTTTCCTAATAAACTGAACTGTTTGGCATTTAACTGATTCTTTTGCAAAACCAATAAACTGGTATCGATGATGCCCACCGTATCGCCGGCCACAAGAAAATCTCCTTTATGAACATTGAAATGAAGTAATTCGCCCTGTGTTTTCGCAGAAATCAGAAGCTCCGATGCCTCAAAGTTACCATAGGCATCGGCACGAGGAGCATCATCGCGACAAGATGAAAAAATTAGAAGAAGCGCGATAAGGAAACTGCTGGATGCATTGTCCGGGAAATTTAATCTGGATTTCATAACGCATTATTATTAAAGTTTGAATTATCAGAATCTAGGTTGATATCATCTTCCTCACGGTTAACCAGCATGCGGAGCATCAAGTCTTCCAGAAATACGCTTCGGTCTTCGATAAACCGATCGAATATCTTTTCATTATTTCCAAAAAATAACGGCATCAGTAAAGGTTTGGCGGCAAATGGAAAGATTACCCCTGAAATTAGAGTCAATAAAAGTTGCCGGGGATCGCCCGTTATACCGGCTTCGGAGAATCGTATTTGTAATCGCTTCGGAAACTCACTTACATTCATTTTCAGGAGTAAATGCTGAATTTTATCCGGATTCTGATGCATTTCATTCAGTAGAAAAGAGGGCAAGTACGGCGACTTTTTAACCATCATGACATACAGTCGAACCATATTTCGGAGCATTTGCCGAAAATCGTCGGTCGAATCGAACTCAAGATGCATTAAGGGAACAAATTGCTGGAAAGTTTTTTCAAAAATAGCATCGAACAATTTCTCTTTAGAGCGGAAGTAATAGTGAAGCAAGGCTTTATTAATTCCGGCTTCGTTGGCAATATCTTGCATTCGTGCTCCCGCCATTCCCTTTCGGGTGAAGACTTTACCGGCTGCAGCGAGTATCTTTTCTTCGGTTGTTAAACCATCATTTGCAGTTTGTTGCTCTTTCATTGTTTCCATTTTCGAACAAATTTAAACAAATAGTTTAACCAAACGGTTAATAAGTAAACTAAAAAGTGAAAAGTGGCTTCGCCGGTGAACGACGGGGCGACTTTAGCGACCAGGCGACTTGCCGAAGAGGCGAAAGCCTGCAACAACGAACTGCCGCGCGGCTCCCGGCGCGTGGCAATCATTCTAGTTCAAGGGAGTGTTCAAAAAAGTGTGCCATTTTACCATTTGAAGTCACTTTTGCTGGGAACAGCCCGTAGCTCTTAGGCTGGATGGATGTATTCCAAATTTGAAAAGAACGAGACATAGCCCCAGCCTTTAGGCTGGGGAGTTCAAGGCAGATATCTTTCCGGGCTTTAGCCCTTAATGGGAGGAGTGAAGAGTGAAAATTTGAGGACATTGACTTGAATAAGTGAAAAGAACGAGACATAGCCCCAGCCTTTAGGCTGGGGAGTTCAAGGCAGATATCTTTCCGGGCTTTAGCCCTTAAATGGGAGGAGTGAAGAGTGAAAATTTGAGGACATTGACTTGAATA
>CALGAK010000072.1 GCA_937954085.1 uncultured Bacteroidota bacterium | reverse complement strand
ACCGATTCCGCTCAAGCTGTTTTACCGCAGATATTGGAAATTGTACTGGTTTTCAAGCTATTTTTGTTCTCAACATTCAGCTTGCCAAGCATAACTGGTATTGCTCAAACTGTTTTCAGTAAACTTAAAGAAGCGCTTCATGAACATTAATGAACAGATTATACGGTCGAAAATCATGTCGGCCGAATCCTTAAGCCAACAGCTTAAATCCATGCGAACCGATGGAGGTAAGATTGTATTCACGAATGGATGCTTCGACTTAGTTCACTTAGGACATGTCGATTATTTGAGCAAAGCTGCCGAGTTGGGCGATTTCCTGGTAGTGGGATTGAATAGCGATCGGAGTGTTGAACGTTTAAAAGGCCAGGGCCGACCTTTACAAGATGAATTGTCCCGCGCTTATCTGCTAGCCTCTTTCTTTTTTGTCGATGCAGTGGTGTTGTTCAACGAGGATACACCTTACGAATTAATCGCAAAGCTCGAACCCGATGTTCTCATAAAAGGAAGTGATTATCAACTTACCGACATTGTTGGTGCCGATTTGGTTCTGGCCCGTGGAGGAAGTGTTCAGACCCTTGACTTTGTTGCCGGATATTCGACTAGTGCCATCGTAAAGCGAATAGTTGAAAATCAGTAAAATAATAAATGCAATCTCCTTTTTAAACCCTTTCCCAAGTTAAAGTATAATAAGTATAAATTCGTATTAATTAGGCTGTATATGCTAGAAGTTTGTTTCGAATGCTTATAAGTTGTTTCGAAGGGTGTTTTTTTGGTTTGTTTTTGTAATAAGTTGATAATCATAGATTAAGTTCTGTTAATGCTGGGCTGAAAAGAGTCCTTCGATTTTAAAGAAAAGTTAAAAGTCGCTTTTCTATGAAAAAAGTACTAGAAAAATTTGCGTATAACTTCATTTTATTATTAGATTTGTAGTGTCATTAGTTGAGCATACAATTAATTGTTAAGCAAGTGTTCGACTTAAAGAAATTATAAGAAGTAAGTTTGAAAGGAATTGGGTGCCAATCAAACTTATTTTCTAAAGATAAAGGCTAAGGGGTTAGCTTTATTTCTGATTGAGTGTTCCCTGCAGACGTCTCGCCCGAGATTCTGCAGGGATTTTTTTTTGAGCTTTTTAACCGAATTTATCCCTCTAGTCCTGCTAAACTCCTGAGATTATTTCAATATTTGTTTTCCATTCAATCTCCGGTTTGTTATGAATAAAAATGAGGCAAAGGATCGTATCATCTGGTTGAGCAAGACGATCAACGAGCACAATCATCGCTATTACGTAGAATCCTCTCCTTCCATCAGCGATTTTGAATACGATTTACTACTCCAGGAATTAGTCTCGCTTGAGAAGCGGTATCCCGAGTTTAAGACTGATGATTCTCCTACGCAACAGGTGGGTAGTGACTTGCAATCGGGTTTTCAAACCTTGCCTCACGAGTATCCTATGTTATCGCTGGGGAATACCTACAACGAAGGAGAGTTGCGCGATTTTGACGAAAGGATAAGAAAAGCCCTTGGCAATGAGCCCTTCGAGTATGTTTGTGAACTGAAATACGATGGCGCGGCCATTAGTTTGTTGTATGAAAACGGCCGCTTAACACAGGCGCTTACCCGTGGCGATGGATCTCGTGGTGATGCTGTAACAGCGAATGTTAAAACGATTGCATCGGTTCCGCGAGAATTGAAGGAAGGGAACTGGCCATCGCGATTTTATATTCGTGGCGAAATATTTATGTCGCGCGATGGGTTCGAACAGTTAAATCGGGACCGTATAGAACGAGGCGATACTCCCTTTGCTAATCCGCGTAATTCTGCCTCGGGAACATTGAAGATGCTCGACTCGAGCGAAGTAGCCAAACGCCCCCTCGATTGTTTCCTCTATGCCTTGTATGCTCCCGAACTCCCGGCACCGACTCATGCCGAAAACCTGGCAATGGCGCAAAACTGGGGCTTCCAGGTTTCACCCCATTTCGACGTGAAACCGAATCTCGATGGGGTATTCGATTTTATCCATTACTGGAATGAGCATCGACCACAATTACCCTTCGATATCGACGGAATTGTGATAAAGGTGAATCGTTTGAATCAACAAGAAAAACTGGGTTATACAGCCAAATCGCCCCGCTGGGCTATTTCCTATAAATTCAAAGCAGAACAAGCCTTAACGAAATTATTATCGGTCGATTTTCAGGTGGGTCGAACGGGTATTCTTACACCTGTTGCTAATTTGGATCCTGTTCTGTTGGCAGGAACAACGGTAAAGCGAGCCTCGCTTCACAACGCTGATCAAATTGCCTTGCACGATATTCACTTAGGCGATTCAGTATGGGTTGAAAAAGGGGGAGAAATCATTCCAAAAATTACCGGGGTCGATCGTGATATGCGTTCATCCGATGCTACTCCCATTCGCTTCCCGGAAACCTGCCCGGAATGCGGTAGTCCGATACGACGAGCCGAAGGAATGGCGGCTCATTTTTGTCCGAACGAAATGAATTGTCCTCCGCAACTGAAAGGGAAAATTGTTCATTTCATTTCCCGAAAAGCAATGAACGTAGATGGATTAGGCGAAGAAACCATCGAATTATTGTTTCGCGAAGGATTAATTCGAACCAGTGCCGATTTATATCGATTAACCTTAGCCGATTTACTTCCTTTGGAGGGCTTTGCCAGGAAATCGGCCGAGAATGCGATTCGTAGTATCGAGGAATCGAAAAAGGTTGAATGGTCGCGGGTATTATTTGCTTTAGGAATTAAACATGTTGGAGAAACTATTGCTCGTAAGTTGGCACGAGCCTTTCCCGGCGTCGATTTATTAGCAGCTGCTACGGCAGATGAATTATTGTCGATCGATGAAATTGGACCTCGAATAGCAGAAAGTATTCAGGGGTATTTTTCTGCCGAAGCCAACCAAAGCTTGATTCAGGAATTTAAAAATGCAGGTCTTAATCTTGAGCAGATGATTGAGCAAGGGAATCTTGGGACACGTCTGGCAGGTTTAAGTTTCGTTATTTCCGGGGTTTTTGAACGCTATAGCCGGGAACAACTCAAGGCAATGATTGAACAAGAAGGGGGGAAGATTCTTAGTGCCGTTTCACGTCAAACCAATTATCTACTGGCCGGAGCGAATATGGGACCCAGTAAATTGAAAAAGGCGAAGGATTTAGGAGTATCCTTATTATCGGAAGATGAATTCCTAGCCATGCTAGCCTAGGAGGTTTCCCACGAAACTGCTTTCGCACGTTAATATTGGTTAAGCTCGATTATGCGAGCAATGTACATACGTTTGCTTTTTATCTTTGTGCTATGAGTAAAAAATACATTTGGATTCTGAGTATCAGCATGTCGATTGTGCTGGTTGCCTTGATCATTCTGCAGGGCATGTATGTTCACGAGGCAGTTCAGCTTAAGGAGAACCAATTTCAGCAGTCTGTTTACCGATCCATGGCCGATGCAGCCAAGCAGCTAGAAGCTAACGAGGTAATAAGTGGAATTCGAATGGAAATTGGAAATTTCCCGGAGTTAGCGGCCGACGATTATTTCCTGTCCGATATTGATAATCTATCGGGTTTTTTCGATAGTCTGAATAGCGATATACAGGCCGATTCTGATCGTTCGGGCTCGATTGCCTCTGGTTCTATTTCCGTGAGTGACGGCCAACGATTGGAGCCCGATACAGTTGGAAATCGTACCGAAGAGGATTGGTCGGCTAAAAAGCCACCAGGTTTTTCGAAGGATCGCCCTCAGTCGGACTATAGTTACTCGCAAGCTCTCATACAGAAAATGAAAGAGCGAATGAGTGAGCGAACTCGCTTCTATGAGAATGTGGTCAATAGGATGATGGAAATGAACTTGGAAATGGATGTAGAGGCTCGCATCGATCCGAATTTGTTGGAGTCTGTTTTGAATAAGTGTTTGAATAATAACGGAATAAAGCTTAAGTATGAGTATGGTGTAAGTCGTAGCGATGGAAGTTATTTTATTCAATCGAAGAACTTTACTCCAGGCGAGCAGGATCTGTTTCGTACGATGCTCTTCCCCAGCGATTTGCTTTCCGAACCTTCCTACCTCGATATTTACTTTCCGAAACAAGCCGGTATGCATATTCACTTGCTCGATCCGCTTGGTATCATTTCGTCCTTCTTGATTCTGATTATCATTGCCATTTTTACCTTTTCTATTTATACCATCATCCGTCAAAAGAAATTGTCATTGCTGAAAACCGACTTCATCAATAACATGACGCATGAGTTGAAAACACCCATTTCTACCTTGTCGCTTGCGGGTCAAATGCTGAAAGATACGAACGTGGCAGAACAAAAAAGTACCCTGAATCATCTTGTTACGATTATTAACGATGAGACTAAACGGCTAGGTTTTCAGGTGGAAAAGGTCTTGCAGATGGCCCTTTTTGAGCATGGAAATATTGAGTATAAGTATAAGTCGATCGATTTGGCCGAGGTGCTTTCTCGCGTTCAGAACAGCTACCAGTTGCATATCGATAAAAAGGGAGGTAAGCTCGAATTACAATTCGAACCGGGTACGTATTTGGTTCAAGCCGACGAGGTTCATATCACCAATGTTTTCTTCAATCTGATTGATAATGCTATTAAATATTGCAAGGATTATCCTGAAATTGATATCAGTATTCGTAGTAAAGGAAACTACCATTTTGTGATTGTGAACGATAAGGGAATAGGTATTTCGAAAGAGCATTTGAATCGGATTTTCGATAATTTCTACCGCGTGCCGACCGGTAATCTTCATAATGTAAAAGGGTTTGGTTTAGGATTGAGTTATGTAAAAAAGGTGGTCGAAGATCATAAGGGACGCATACGGGTAGTGAGTGAATTGGATAAAGGAACCAGCTTTACGGTAAGCATTCCGGCGGCCATTGGTAATGAGAATCCGGAATAGATTAGATAGTTTTTAACCTGTGTTTTAAGCATGAAAGAATTAGGAAAAGGGTCTGTTATTTCGCATCAGAAGTACGGACAAGGAGTGATAGCGCGTGTAAGTCTCACTCATTACGAGGTTTATTTTGAGCGGGCGGGTAAGATGGAGATTTCGAAATCGAATACCGATT
>CALGAK010000071.1 GCA_937954085.1 uncultured Bacteroidota bacterium | reverse complement strand
GTTACAAGTTAGCTCCCTTTCTTTTTTTCTTCATATTTTTACCGGACAGTAGTGATCTAGATATAAATACAAGTAAAAAACTAAGGCTAATAAATAGGACTCTGCCCGCTCTGCAGGACCGAGCGAGGAGTACAGCTTGTGTAAGCTTCTCCGAAATTCAGACGATTAGTAAATGTAATTTTTTAAATAAGTCCGATTGAACGAAGCAGATTTACGCCCAATCAGATTGTAAAACTATTAGGCAAATGGAATTCGGGAGTATCAGCTGCATATTCTTGAGCAAAACGGACACACATTCCTGACGAAAACGGACACGGATTCTTGAGCAAAGCGGACAGCGGCGCCTAAGGAAAACGTACAGTGATTCCTGCTCAAAACGGACACTTCATCAGACCTCTCACTTTCTGCAGTGCAAATTTGCTAAACACAGGGGGTCAACATGCTCCGTTTTTTGTTAGGCACGCCCCCAGTGCTAGAATTGCTGCGAAATGGCTTTAATAAAAAAACATGTTCATACCTCTTTCAGCAACAATAACAAATCACAGGGGGTCAACATCTGCCGGAATGACAAGCGTTTTTCACCTATAGCAAGCAAGTAAATCCCCCGATTCTAGGGGGTCAGCTTTGTCCGGAATATCCAAGGCGTGGAATGCCTTGTTCCTGATAGGCTTTGTTTTTGGTTAGGGCTATGGTTGTAGGGGTTTCAGGCCTTTGCCATTTTTTCGGAAATGCTGGGGCAATGGGTTTGAAGTATGAGTGCTGCTATATCATTCCAAACCTATATCCGAGACCTATACTGAAACGGCTTGCTGCTGTGGGAATGGAGGTTTTATTCACCACCTGATGGTATCGGGCAGTAAGGAATAGTCCGTTTTCGTGGAGTAAAGTGGACGTGATTTTCCATGAGTTGAAGGGCTGTGAGGGTTCACCCAGTTTCTCCAGTTTGTCTTGCGAAGCGTTGTAAAAGCTGTAACCATAGTAAAAGTCGGTATGCAGAGTAAGCGATTGCAGAATCATGGCATCGAGAAAAAGGCTCCAACCGCCATAGAATCCATATTGACTAACATCGCTTTTTTGTGGATTTTCCGGTTCTCCGTTTTCGTCATAGAGATAATGGGAATAGTTTAAATCGTAGAGAGCACCCCCTATTCCGGTGCTGATATAATGATTGGTATAAACCGGGATTTGTGGCACATACTCTACCAGGCCGGTATTAAAATAGGAGGTGGTTCCGTATCTTCCATCCGGATCTTTCCAGTCATCCTTTATAGCCATGAGCAATAGAATGTAAATCCCCTCGGCAGCTAAGTCGAAGTTTAATCTTTGCCGTAAACCAAGCGGTTCGTAGCTGTATTGCTGAAGTTCAAATCCGAAACTACCGTATAATCCATGGTTTTGATGCGGGGTAAATAATGCATGTTTATCATGAATAGAAATGCCATCGAACCGAGCCGAAATGAGCATTCTTTCATCGGCCGAAGCCGTGTTTTTCAATTGAGCACAGGTAGTTGAATGTATTGCCAATATTGCAAGTATGAGCAGAAATAATTTTCGACCAATCATATCTTTACCGTTAACATGTAGAAAAAAAGGAGGGAGGGTTAATTTCTATAGTCGTAGGCTAGTTTTATCGCATGCGTAAAAGCATGAATCCAATCCCGATATCGAAATGGTAACCCAAATAAGGTCTCACTCCTATGGAAGTGGAAATAGTATATCGGAAGCTTTTAGCCAAATCGGACGAAGGGATAGATCCATAAACATGGTAAGTTAGTCTGGCTCCTATCGGATATGGATTTGTAAATCCCTTATTTAAAAGCTCATCTTTTACAGTTTCCCCGCTCATGGCATCGTGAAAAGTATTAACCGGTGCAAGTATCGCGTCGATGGTTAAGATGGTATAGTTATCGAAAATTCTGTTCACTCTTGGTTTTTTGACCTCTAAAACACTGGCATTGATTCGTTTAAATTGCAAGCCACCGATAATGGATAGGGTAGAGAAATTTACATTTTCCACCTCTCCTGTGTAATCTCCCTCGGTAGGATTGATTCCGAGGGTTTTGTAATTTAACCCGATATTGTATCCAAAAGCATTTCTTTGCGGTAAATCGGCATAGAAAAACTTGGTTGTTACGGTATTACCTCTTTCGCTTTCCGAAACTATTACCTGTTCGCTTTTCAGTTTGGTTTTATCGCGAAGGAAATTAGCTCCCACGAATTCGATTTCGAAGTTTCTTCGGTAATCGGGGTCGAAATGAAAGCTTGCATAGGAAACTCTGGTCTTGGATTGCAAATCGATTCTGTCGTGGAGAGAGTATCTTGCAATGGCTCCAATATTGAGGTCGGCAAGGAATCCGGCTGGCCCCATAGAACCATCGATTCCTGTTTCGAGTAGAATAAGGAGTTTAGCAACATCGTTTGGATTGTTGTGACGAAAATCGAATTCGTACACGGGCTCCTGAGCAAACAGGCTAAAGGAAACTAATCCGGAGATTAAAAGTAATAGATTTCTTTTCATGCTTGTGTTTTTTGTCAAAAATGAGGCAATCGAGCAGCTGGTGCAATACGTATTTCTTCGTATTTATTGACAGGGTAAAATCTGCATAATTAGACCTTTATCATTCTTCTAATATTGAAGTCCGAAATAGGTGATAGCAATGGAGTTGGAGGGAAGAATTGCTTAGAGAATTCGCTTATCGGAAGCTTTTTTTACAGCTTCCATTTTATTGTTAACCTGTAATTTTCGGTAAATGTTCTCGATGTGTTTCCTCACGGTATGATAGCTAATGTGGAGGTTGGAAGCGATTTCTTCGTAGGTAAGGCCATTTTTTAACTGAGTGAGTAATTCTACTTCTCGTTTGGTGAGGGGCAAGCTTTCGTGATTTTTCTCTTTCGAAAGAGGTTCTCTGATTAATTGAAGAGTTTTAAGAGCAATGACCGGACTCATGGAAGCTCCGCCCGAGATAGTGTCCATGATAGCCTGAAAAATTTCGGTTCCCGTATCTTCTTTTAGCAAATACCCCGAAGCACCAGCCAGAATAGCTTTGAGCAGGTTTTCGTCGTCGTCGAAGGTAGTAAGAATAAGAACCTTAATATTTGGGTACTTTGCTTTAAGTGCCTCAGTAGCGGCAATACCATCCATTTCGGGCATTTGCAAATCCATCAGAACCAAATCGATGGAATGATTCTTTTGAAGATTCCTAAGTAATTCCTTCCCATTTTTTGCGGTAGATGCAACGATTAATTCGGGGTACTTATCCAATCGGCTTTGTAAGGCTCGCAAGGCAAGGTTATTATCTTCGGCTATGGCAATATGGATAGGCATTGGTTTATAAATCAATTGTGGCAAAGGTATCGGATAAAAAAGAGAATCTTTATACGTAGATGTTCGTATTTTTAAGGAATAAACCATGCATAGAGTCGGGTGCCTTTGCCCGGTTCACTCTCTATCCCGATTTCTCCCCTTAGTTCAGACATTCGGACTTGCATGTTTTGTAAGCCATTACCACTTTCTACCTGGCTCGGATTAAAGCCTTTTCCATCGTCGGTCACCGATAGGTTTACCCGCTCATTGACTTCCATTTCAATTTGAATTTGCTTGGCAAAAGCATGCTTATAGGCATTATTTACTGCTTCTTGTAAGACTCTGAAAAGATGGGTGGCTTGTATATCGCTTAGTTTTTTGTCGGTATTTCCTTTTGCCTCGATTTGTATCCTGGTCTTGGTTTGGCCTATGGGGCGGAAGAATTCTCTTATTCGAAGAACCAATGTTTCAATGGTAATTTCCTGGTTGTTTAGAAGCCAAACAGTTTTTCGTAATTCGCGAGTGCAAAGCGACAAAGTTTTTTGAATTTCGGGTAATCCGGAATCCAGTTCATTGGGAGTCATCTCAGGAATTTGTTCCACCGATGCGTGAATCAGGGTAAGATAGGAGCCTATATGGTCGTGCAATTCTCTCGAAATTCGCAGGCGTTCTTCCTGAATAAGGTTTCGTTCTTTTTCTTCGGCAAGTTTTAATTCCAAAGCTGCTTGTTCTGCCAGTAGTTGTTTCCGCTTGAAAAGAATAAACAAAATACCAAGTGCCAGGATAAATATGCTTGCGGAGAGAATAAGCCAATTCGCATGTTTTCTTAATTCCAGTTCTTTTTGTTGAATGATCTGTTGTTGTTCCAGCACCATTTTATCTTTTTGGGCACTTTTATACTTTTCTTCCACTTCGGCCATAGCCAAGGCATTTTGTTGGGTAAACGTACTATCGACAACGCTTCGGTACTTTTGTAGAAATGCTCTGCCCTCCTCCAGGTTTCCCAGCATAAAATGGCTTTCGGCCGATGCGAAAAATAATTCTTCGGCGAATGGGAAAAGATGCGGGTATTCGTGCAAAAGCTCTAAACCCTCTGCAGCATAAACTAATGCCTGCTTCGGTTGCCGGTTTTGCTTGTAAATACTTGTGAGATTGGTGTAAATACTCAAATCGCCTTTCGGATTGGCAGTAATCGATTCCGGCTTTTGAAGTGCTATACGGAATGCAGCTATAGCGCTATCGTTTCTATTCGTTTGCATGTAGAGCTGCCCGAGATTATTATAAAGAGAATGATACATCCACCAATTTTCTGCCTCTTTGGCTTTTTGAATGGCCCGGATGAAAAAAGTTTCGGAGGTATCGTAGCTATTCTGACTTTTATAACACACACCCAGGTTGGCGTAAGATATGGCTATGCCATTGCTAAGCCGAAGTTCTTCGCGAATTTTCAAGGCTTCCTGATGATAGTAGATAGCCTTTGGGAACTGTCGGAGGTCCTGGTAAATTAATCCAATGTTGCTAAGGTAGTTGGCACGGCTGTCATTATGTTCCGGGAAAAAATCTTCGTTCATTTTTAGGGCATCGAAAAAGTAAATTAACGCTTTTTCGAAATTTCCTGTTTTCCAGTACAAAAGCCCTAAGCTATTCCGTGTCATTACTTCGATATTCCTGTATCCATTAGTCTGGCTAATTGCCAAGGATTGAAGGAATAGCATTTCTGCAGAATCCCTGGCACCCGAAATGTCGTAATAGCTAGCTTTGGTGTTGAGGAGTTCTGCTTTACCGAAGAGCAAATGGTGGTCTTCTGCTTCTTTAAGTCCTTTTTCGATTAAGCTTCGGGCCTTGTCTGCATCCTGGAATACATAATGGAAAGCTAGTTTGTTGTATGCTCTTCCGCGGATGGAGTCGTTTGTTCCAGAAAGGGTGATTTGTGTCAAACTATCGACTTCTGGCTCCGATAAAGTTTGGCAATAAACGCTTAGGCTTGTAAAAATGACCAATGCCAGTGAAAAATGAATATTCTTACTAGATATGTACCTTACCATCTGCTTGTTTTGAACCGGACAAAAATAAGTATTTGTCGCTTATCTGTCCGGATTCCTTGCCATGT
>CALGAK010000070.1 GCA_937954085.1 uncultured Bacteroidota bacterium | reverse complement strand
TTTGTTTTGAACATCATAAACCAATTGATATCCTATGAAAAAAGTGATTCACACCGACAAGGCTCCAAAAGCAGTAGGGCCTTACAGTCAAGCTATTGAAGCTAACAACATGCTGTTTATCAGCGGTCAAATTCCGGTTGATTCAAGTACCGGACAAGTTGTTGAGGGCGGGATTAAGGAACAAACCCGACAGGTTTTAGAAAATGTGGGTGCCATTTTAAAGACGGCCGGTTATTCTTACAAGGACGTGATTAAGTCGACTGTTTTTCTCGACAACATGGAGAATTTTGCTGCCATGAACGAGGTTTACGCCAGCTACTATCCAGATGCTCCTCCAGCTCGCTCGGCCTTTCAGGTCGTGAAACTACCTCTAGGAGTAATGGTTGAGATTGAGACCATCGCCTCCAAATAGACCACAAAAAAAAAGAGGCTGAAATTTACTTCAGCCTCTTTTTTTATGAAGAACTTGCGCTTATTCGCCCGTTACCGTGAATTCTAAATCGATAATTACTTCGCGGTGTAATTTGATTTTAGCTACATAATCGCCAACCTCTTTAATCGAATCGCCTGGGATGGTAATCGCTTTGCGGTCGATTTCGATTCCTTTTTTGGCAATTGCTTCAGCAATTTGGATGGCATTAACAGAGCCAAAAATTTTGCCCGTGCTGCTGATTTTTGCTCCGATGGAAACTTTTTTGTTTTCCAATTGAGCCGCAATTTTCAAAGCCGCATCTTTCAGTTTAGCTTCTTTATGAGCACGTTGACGGAGATTTTCGCTATGAATTTTCTTTTGGCTTTCGGTTGCCAGAATGGCTAAGCCTTTTGGGATAAGGTAGTTGCGGCCATAACCTGGCTTTACTGCTACTACATCGTCTTTTTGCCCTAAGTTGGCAACATCTTCTCTTAATATTACTTCCATGATACAGTCCTCCTTAATTATTTCAATAAATCGGTTAAATAGGGAAGTAAAGCGAGGTGACGAGCTCGTTTAATTGCCTGCCCTACTTTTCGTTGATACTTTAGCGAAGTACCAGTTACACGGCGAGGTAAAATTTTACCTTGCTCGTTCAGAAATTTCTTAAGGAATTCAGGATCCTTATAATCGATAAATTTGATTCGATTCTTTCTGAATCGGCAATATTTTTTCTTTTGAATTTCAACACTCGGTGGTGTTAAGTATCTGATTTCTGATGAATTTTGAGCCATGATATTATCCCTCCTTTGATGTTTCTTCTAATTTTTTTCTTTTCTTTTCGGCATATGCGAGTGCATATTTATCTAAACGAGTCGTTAAAAAACGAATCACCCGTTCGTCGCGGCGATAAGCCGTTTCGAGGGTCGCAATTACGCCGGGCTCTGCCTCGAATTCTAATAAAGTATAGAATCCAGTGCTTTTCTTTTGAATGGGATAAGCTAATTTTCTCATGCCCCAATCTTCTTCATGGACGATGTTACCTCCTTGAGCAACAATCAGATCCTTGAATTTCTGTACCGCTTCCTTTACCTGAGCCTCAGATAAAACGGGAGTTAAGATGAAAACGGTTTCATAATGGTTTTTCATAATTCAATAAATTGATTGATAATAAAATTGATTTCGGGGTGCAAAAATAGTAAGTTAATCCCATATTCCAAGCAGTATTCAATTAATTATCAACACATAGTGGTCGAAAAAAAATACCATCCAATCCCTCAATTGAAAAGTGCCGGTTTTTACCTGAAATGTGCCGAATAACTTATGGATTGTACGACCTATTTCTTACATTCGACACCAAACAAAAAGCAAGGCATTATGATACATAACCTGGGTAAATCGAACTCTATCCTCAATCAATACCTCTCCGAAATTCGCGATCATGAAATACAAACCGATCGGCTTCGTTTCCGATTCAACTTGGAGCGCATTGCTCAGATCATGGCCTATGAGATAAGTCGTTCTTTCGATTATGAGCTAAGCGAAGTGCAAACACCACTTGGTTTAAGCGAAGTACCTCTTCTAAGCGACGAAGTGGTAATTGCCTCCATTATGAGAGCCGGTATCCCCATGCATCACGGATTCCTGAATGTATTCGATCATGCCGATAACGGATTCATTGCCGCCTACAGAAAGTATGGGAAAGACGATGGTTTCGAAGTAAAAGTGGAATATGTATCTATTCCTAATTTAGAAGGGAAAATCCTCATTATTGCCGATCCCATGATAGCTACCGGTGTATCGGCCGAAAAAACCTACCGTCAGCTATTGGCTTTTGGTAAACCCAAACACACACACTTCGCATCGATCATTGCCAGTAAAGAAGGAGTAGAGTATTTACAGAAAAAACTCGATGATAAGGAAGTAAGTATTTGGACTCTGGCAATCGACGATGAACTAACCGTTAAGTCATACATTGTTCCCGGACTTGGTGATGCCGGCGATTTGGCATTTGGGAGCAAAGAAGACTAGCTTCTTTCTAGTCTAAATCGACAATTCGATCGATATCGCGGCGATCTTTTTTGGTTGGTCGTCCTTGCCCTTTGGGTCGATAAAAGAATTGACTTTGAGAAGCGACCAAAAGCTTCTCTTTTTCTTCGTCGGGGGTTAAGTCGGTAACATAGCGGAATACAAGCGCTGCTCCTACTCTATTTTGCAATAGCTCCTTCACCTCGTAGGTATAGGTTATGGGGTTTTTTCGCACCGCAATCCGATCGCCTAATTTGAGTATTCGAGCTGCCTTTACCTCCTGATCGTTGACAAAAACGCGACCTTTTCGGCAGGCTTCTGCTGCCAGGGATCGCGTTTTGAAGACCCGAATAGCCCATAAAAACTTATCAATTCGAGGGAAGGAATCACTCATCGTCTTTTCTTACCTCAAGTTTAAAACCCGTTCCATGAATATTGGTAATGGTTAGCCGGGAATCGGCTTTCAGGTACTTCCGAAGTCGAGTAATATACACATCCATACTTCGTCCCATGAAATAGTCGTCTTTCCCCCAAACAGCTTTTAGCACTTTATCTCTTCGAACCAGCTTGTTGAGACTTTGACACAGTAAATTGAGTACTTCTGCCTCTTTTTTAGTAAGGCGCCTGATATCGCCTTCGTGGTTAAGGGTGTGGTCGTTGTAATTAAAAATAAAGGAACCAATTTCATAAATGGAGGGTAATTCTTCACCAAATAATTGGTTGTTTGATCGACGTAGGATTGCTTCGATTCGAAGTTTTAGTTCCTCGGTGCTAAAGGGTTTGGTGATATAATCGTCGGCACCTAATTCGAATCCGCGAATTCGGTCTTCCTTCATTTGTTTGGCAGTGAGAAAAACAATCGGAATTCGTTTGTTCATTTCTCGTATTTCCTTTGCCAAGGTAAACCCATCTTTAAGCGGAAGCATCACATCGATGATACATATATCAAACTCGTTTTGCTTGAAGTGGATAAAAGCATCGTTTCCATTGGTAAGCCACTGAACATCAAAGTTCATTAGTTCGAGGTAATCCTTCAAGATGAACCCCAGATTCTCATCGTCTTCCACCAAAAGTATTTTAGCCTTTATCGTTTTCATAGTCATACTCACCGCTACTTAATAGTTACCTGTAAGAGAATTAAAGAACTATAAATCAATACTTCAGTTCTTGGGTAAATATACAAAGAATTGACTCCCTTTGTTCAGTTCACTTTTTACTTTTATTTCGCCCCCCATCGACTTCAAAATCGTTTGAACATAATACAAACCTAAGCCGAATCCTTTGGTATCATGACGGTTTCCAGTGGGTCGACGATAAAATTTCTCGAAAACATGTTTAAGGGTTTCAGCACTCATCCCAATTCCCTTGTCGGAAACCTCAATCAATAATTTGTGAGGTAAATCGACTGTACGTATGTGAATTTCAGCTTTTCCATTGCTGTATTTACGAGCATTATCGAGCAAATTGGTGATGACATTAATCAGATGCATTCGATCGACAAAAACAAGAGGATCTTTTGCATCCAATTGAAGCTCGATGGCTAGGTTCTCGGTGCATTCTTCGAAAAGATAAGGTTCGCAAATATCTTCGATTAATTCGTTTACTTCGATTTCTTCCGGGTTCAAGTCAATATCGCCACTGTCTAACAAGGCAATCTCCAAGACTTTCTCTACATGGTCGCTCAAACGGTTATTTTCTTCGTGTATAATTCGAATGTACTTATTCAACCGGTCATTTTCGGAATCCATTCCAATGCTCGAAATTACTTCGCTGGCCATCGAAATAGTGGATATGGGCGTTTTTAACTCATGCGTCATATTGTTGATGAAGTCGTTCTTGATTTGAGAAATTTTCTTTTGAGTAAAAACCGTGTTCACAATGAAATAAAATCCGTAGAGCAGGATGAGCAAGAACGTGAAGGAAAAGCCCATCCAGAGAGAAATGCTCATGAGTGCATATTTCCTTTTATTGGGGAAATGCACTTCAAGATGAAAGCACTCTTTTAAACGAGCACAAGTAAAGAAAGCGGTGTGATTTTTTTGGTCTTTTCCCGGTTTCAACTCTGGGTCATCATCACGGTGTACATGATTATCGTAGCAGTTTACTACTTCGTATTGAAAAACGCTATCGACTTGATAATAAGCAAATCGGTCGGCCATTAAGGAGTCGAGGAAATCGTAGTCGATCATGCTAAGTATGGCTAGCTGTTTTTCTTGACAGGTGAGTGCCGATTTGATAAGTGAGGCATCGTCGCGAATGTTATCGCGCAACTCCCGCACCACTTCATCCATGGCCAGCGATACCCGATGGTCGAATTGCGTTTCGGCTAATTGAACGGCATTGCGTATCCAAAAGACTTGTGTAAATAGAAGTCCAATGAGCGAAAAGATGATTATGGCAACCCAAAAGTTAAATCGAAAGAAATTGTTGGAAGTATTGTTTTTCACTGGTCGAAATTATGAACCCTCAAAACTAGAATCGTTTTTTAAATTCTGCTGATGCAGAAATCATAAAAGCTTGGTTAAATGATTAAAATTGAGTTAAAATCTTCAACAAAAATTGAGAATCACCCCTTCCGAATTTAAAATTTTATGGTTTACTTTAATGGAAGCTAATTAGAGTCCAACCCAACAGAAAGCCTTGAAACGATAAGATGGAGAAATGGGGCGGAAATCGGCTAGTTACAAGAGCTAAAGTTCAGTTGAAATTAATTCATTCCGGTATGATTCAAAAAGTACAACTATTCTCATTCCTCCTTCTTTTGCTCTTCTTTTTTCAAGAAGGAGTAGGCATAACCCAAACACCTATTCAAAGTGTTCCACAGGAGCAAGATTTTCAACAAAGTATCGATATTCTGAATTACAAACCAGAGCTTCTTGAATATCTAATCTTAAAAGAACTGGGTGTTTATCGAACGAAAGCATCGCTCGATCCATACGAGGCTGAAATCTTTCTTCAATCGGCTGCCGGTTTATTGTGTGAACAAAACCGCGAATCGGAAGATGTTCGCGAGTTCGATCCCAAAGAAGTGAATAAGTTGTTTGAGAGCGAAGGCTACCCTCCTTTGTATCGTCAGCTGAGTATGCGCAGTTCCTTACGCAGCGGTCCGGACTTCCATTCCTATGCCAGTCTGGCAAAAGCGGTGATTGAGTATTGGGACAGAAGTACAAAGACACGCTCTATCATGCTTGAAATGAAAGATCGTTATGCCGGAATTTCCGCTCAAATGACAGACGATAAGCGCAAAATATATGTGAGTTTAATTACAAGCTCGGTGCATCCTTTCCAAAGCCAAACTGATTTGGAATCCTTACCCGTTGAAGTAAGCAAGCATTCGGCAGGTTTGGATTCCTACGATGAAAAAATTTGCAAGAAACTCGATCGAGTCAATCTGCACCGACTCAAGAATAGTATCCAGGTTGAAGACAAATCGACCTATGTCAATCAGGTTCTTCAGGGAAACAGGAGCATTTATTTTGAATTCGATGATATCCGCACCTTACGACGAATCATCAAAGCAGACTCACGCGATGGATTGGCGGTGGATATTATACAAAAAGAGCAATACCCCTTCAACGGACCCAATCTCATCGACTACGCTACACCTCATCGAGGTATTCTTACCGAACCAATTTATGGCAGTGATCTGTATGAGTTAAACGAGATTCAGGGGAAAGAAGGTCGTAAGAAAATTCGTTTGAACCTGGGGCAGATTCCCGAAGAAATTAAGGATTATGAGCTACATTTAGTGATTATCAAAGACAATTGTTTTTGTCAATCGATGCCAATAGCCTCTTCGAATCAGGAGTCTTTCCGAAATTTCAATAAAATTGAAACGCTGGCCGATACCATTACGCTCTATAACAAAGTTGAATTCTATCCGGAAGCAGTGAGCGACGAATTCATGTTTCGCATTCCTTTCGAAGACAAAATCGATGAACTGACCTGCAAGGAGATTGCACCTTATTTGGAAGATTTTCAAGTTCCCCCATTCATCATAAAAAAAGTGAGCATTGCAGCATTCAATTCTTGCGACCGAAGCAGCAACCGCGATATGATTGCCTTGCACAAAAAAGCCGAAACCATTGTTCAGGCTATGCAGGAAAAGCAGGAAGAAAAAATCGAGGCAGATATAATGACCAGTAATGGTTGGACCTTATTTCGAGACGACGTGATTGGCACTCCGTATGAACCCTTGGCTTTTTTATCGGAGAAAGATGCGATTCGTAGTTTTGGTCAATATAAATCGGATACCCTATTCCAAAACATTCTTTCGAAGCATCGTTTTGCACAGGTTCAGCTGGATGTGATTTATGATATCCGCGGATCAAAAGAACAGGAATACGTGATTTATCACTTCAATAAGGCTGTAGAAAAAGAAAACACGGCTCTGGCATTGAGTATTCAGAAATACATGATTCATAAATTACTAGCAGGTGAATATACCGAGGAAGCGGTTGTGCGTCAGAAAATACCTTTCGATAAGCTGTTTAGTGGATTGTGGATGAATAAAATATGGCTACAACATCATTTGGGGATTATCGACGAAGATGCTTTGCATTCAACGGTGTTGAAGTTGCATCAAATCGATCCGGTGAATCCATACATTAAGTTCAATGCCTTATTTGCTCAAATGAGTCAAAATCCAATCGTGGAGGAATACGATATTTTTAAAGTGCAAACGGCTATCGAAGAACTGTACGAATCCACTTTAAGTAAAGAAACAGTCGACGCCTTAAATCTCGATTTTCAGTTTAAACTCCTTTCATGGATGGATACCCTCGACGATAAAAACAATCAAACCGAGTTATCGCTCGAAAAAATCAAAACCATCGCTTCGAATAGTGGTAGCGATGCTGCGAGCACCCTCCAATTGGCTTACCTTTTTGTGCAGTATTACGATTACGATTTCGCTCTGAATTTATTGGAACCTTACATTCTAAGCGAAAACGCCAATGAGGAGATGCTATTTGCCTATTTATCCATGAGTAATTTCGTGAGCGATAAGTTTTTTACCCGCTCTTTCGAGAAATGTGTTGAATCGGCTGCTGCCCAAAATCCAAAGAAGTTTTGCGAATGGTATCAGGATAAGAAGATTTCCTTAATGAGTTTGGAAAATCCAGCGGTTAAATCCTTAGTGACTAAAACCTGCACACCTTAAATTTACTGGATAAATGGATTTTGAATCGGTGATTCTTTTTTACATTTGACACCCATTTAAAATCCAAATTCATGACTAAACCCCAATTACTTGTATTAGCAGCCGGCATGGGTTCCCGCTTCGGCGGTTTAAAGCAACTATCGCCTGTAGGTCCTAACCAGGAAGCCATTTTAGAGTATTCGGTCTTCGATGCAGCTCGAAGCGGTTTTGAAAAAGTTGTTTTTGTCATTCGGAAAAGCTTCGAAGAGGCTTTCAAGGATAAGTTCGATGCTGCGTTTCGAAAGCATCTGGATGTTGACTATGTTTTTCAGGAGATAGACTATTTACCGGAAGGATTTTCGGTACCCGATGGACGTGAAAAACCTTGGGGAACAGGTCATGCCATTCTCATGGCAAAAAATGCGATAACCGCTCCCTTTGCCGTAATCAATGCCGATGATTTTTATGGAGCCCCCGCGTTTCAAGCCATGGCCGATTTTCTCACAAACAGGGCCAATGCGTCTACTTACAGTATGATTGCGTATGCACTAAAAAACACCTTGTCGCCTCAAGGGAGTGTTTCGCGAGGAGTTTGTAAAACAGACGAAAAAAAGAACTTGATTGAAATCATTGAACGAACGAATATTCAACAAAAAGGGACGGGTATTTTCTATTCGGAATCAGGCGAAGACTATGCATTAGCTCCTGAAACAACCGTATCGATGAATTTTTGGGGATTTAGTCCTACCCTTTTTAAGGATTTGGAATCCCTTTTCATCCAATTTTTAAAACAGGGAGGCAGCGAGCTCAAATCTGAGTTTTACATTCCCTTTGCAGTGTTCGATTTAATAGCCCAGAATAAAGTAAACGTTGAGGTTATTGAAGCCGATTCTCCTTGGTTTGGAGTAACTTATCAGGAAGATATGCCTGCGGTTAAGGAAGGAATTGCCAACTTGGTTCGCCAAGGAATTTACCCAGAAAAACTCTGGTAGCGTCCTAGGCAAACTCCAATTTGATCCGTGTTCCTTTATCTTTTTCGCTTTCCAGGACCAGGTTGGCGTTGAGCAGTTTCATGTATTCTCGAACGATTACAAATCCTAAGCCGATGCCTTTTTCGTTGTTTGTCCCAAAGCGACTCGGAACAACCCAATGGGTGAACATCGGAGCCACTTCTTTTTCAGTCATTCCGATACCACTATCGTTTATTTCCACGACGGGTTTATTTTCTTCGAAATGAGCTAATAGCTCAATAGTGCCATCTTCCGGAGTAAACTTTACAGCATTGTGAATCAGGTTACGGAATATTGCAGCAAGTAAAACCGGGTCGGATACTACTCGAAACTCGGGTAGAATTTGAATGTTTACGTCGATGTGTTTGATGAACAATTGTCCCGACAAGGAATCGATTTCTTTTTCTACAATGCTCAAAACTGAGCAAGTTTGTAAGGAAGGGCTTACTTTTTCCGTTTTCAAATCGACCCAATCCTGAAGATTTAGGACAAATCGGTGTGCTTGTTTAGAGGAATGCTTCACTTTTTGAATAATCTCCTCCAACTTAGCGCTATCTGTTTGTTTTCCGGGAGTATTAACAAGCGTAAAGAAATCGGAGTATTGTTGGTAAGCCGGCTTTATTTCTTCGGCCAACACCTGTAGTAAAGCTTTGAAATCGGATTGATTGATTTCTGATGCTTGTTCAAGCGAATGTATTTCGTTTTTTTTCTTTTCGATAAGTTGGAGGTATTTATCCTGCTCCTTTCTGTTTTTTCGAAGCGTGGACCAAAGCAAAACGATTAGCAACACTACTATTGCTACCAGTATCCAAATTAGAGTTGTCATGAGCTAAAAGATTAAGAAAACAAGCGATTGACTCCGGAAGGAGAAATTAGAACTTATAACAAGCATATCTCTCCCTGGTTCATTTTCCTGAAACCGCAATTAGCAGGCTTTTAGGAGCAATCACGAACGAATTTGAACTTGTTCCCACAGTGGTTGTTCCAGGATTCAATCCCTGTAAGGCAACCTGATAGCTTGCATCGAGTTTCAGTTTAGCTGTTTCGCGTTTAGCATTGTAAACAACCAGTATTTTCTTCTTCGGCTCGTTGCCTTGTTTGCTAGAAATGGTGTAGGCGACCACACCAGCTTCTGAATCGAGAAAGTTTAAACTTTTTCTCACCGATCCGGCGTTGGGCAACGTGAGCGATGGATGCTCTTTTCGAAACTGAATGAGTTGCTTTATAAACTGAAAGTGATTCAAATAGTCTGCTTTTCGATTCCAATCGATTTGATTAATAGCATCGCTCAAATTATACGAGTTATGCTCTCCATTTTTGGTGCGCAAAAACTCCGATCCTGCATGCAAAAATGGAATTCCTTGAGAGGTTAAAACAATTCCGATTGCCAATGCTTGCATTTGAACAATCGATTCCTCGTCGGCATTCGGATTCGACAGTTTTAATTTATCGTAGAGCGTGTGATTATCGTGGCAAGATACGTAAGCAATGGATTGCCAAGGTTCTACAGCCCAGGAAGTATCGGAGTAATTTACTTTCTTATACAGCAGTTGATCGTGTAAGATGGATCCGACCACCCCAAATTTGATGCTTTCTTCTTGCGAGAAGACACCACTCACAAAGCCTCGGCTTGAATCTTCGAAAACAGAACCTTTTAATCCATCGCGCAAATCGTCGCTAAATGCACTGATTCCATGTAATCGGCTTACTTGTTTTTTAACCGCTCTGAATTCTTCGGCCAGTGGAGATGAACCGCCTGTCCATCCTTCGCCATAAATGATGGAGGATGGATTAATGGCTTTTAAGGTATCCGCAATTAAATTCATCGTTTCAATATCGTGAATACCCATTAAATCGAATCGAAATCCGTCGATATGGTATTCCTTAGCCCAGTAAAGGATTGATTCCAGCATGAATTTACGAACCATCGGTTTCTCCGAAGCGGTTTCATTGCCACAACCCGATGCGTTCGAATAGCGACCATCGGGTTCAAATCGATAATAATACTCCGGATACTCGCGATTAAAATTGGAGTCTTCCGTGCGGCCAGTATGATTATACACTACATCCATTACCACACCAATTCCGTGTCGATGCAGCTCTCGTACCATTTGTTTAAACTCTCGAATCCTGACAGCAGCATCGTGTGGATTGGTCGAATAACTCCCTTCGGGCACATTATAGTTTTGCGGGTCGTATCCCCAATTGAATTGTGCCTCGTTAAGCCGTTCTTCATCCACCGACAAATAGTCGAAAACCGGGAGCAGGTGCACATGGGTAATCCCTAATTCGATTAAATGGTCAATTCCGGTTGCCAGCCCTTGTGGGCTTTTGGTTCCCTTTTCAGCGAGTCCGAGGTATTTACCCGGATACTTGCTCCCTGAACTGGGATGAATGGTCATATCGCGGACGTGGAGTTCGTACAAAATGGCTTTATTGGGTGCCTCGAGCATTACCCATGCATCGTCCGACCAATCGGATGGATTTAATTCATTGTGATCAATGATACAGGCCCTTTCACCATTTACACCGGTTGCTTGAGCATAAATACCGGGAGTTTCGGGCAACCATTCCCCTTCCCACTTAACCTGAAAAGTGTAATAGGTATTTTTCCAATCTCCATCCAGGGTTAAGGCCCAAACTCCCGATTCTGATGCAGATAGGTTATGACGGGCAATAGCCTGATTGCTTGTCCCATCGGGATACAATAATAATTGCACCTGTTCAGCCTCGGGCGACCAAAGCTTCCACTGTGTAGAGGCAGGAGTATAAATAGGCCAAAGATTGGCATCTTCAGGGGTTGTGAATTGTTTTTGCGAGGTTTGCTTCATACAGGAATTAAAGGCTAAAACACTTAATAGTAAGACTAATAATCGGTTAAGTAGCATGTTAAGCGGTTTAAAAAAAAGTAGTCAAAAATAGAGATAATCTTATAGCGAAAGGGGAATTTTATATTTTTGCGGCGGATTTTATCCAATATCGATTGCCTCTTTAGCTCAGCGGTAGAGCAGCTCATTCGTAATGAGCAGGTCGTGGGTTCAAATCCCATGAGAGGCTCTTTCTTTCTCCCTGTATGTTGTCCTCAGTATTTCAGCATACTCTTCGGCATTATCTTGCGTTTGAGAAAATATTCTTCTTGGCCGTCCCTTCCAATCGATGATGAAAACCTCGTAAACTTCTATTTCGGTAGTAAATGGAATGGCTAGTGCCAGATATCGTTTCCATTTACGCTTTCGTCGGAGCACCATTACCCTTTTAATGCGCCCGGGTAATTGTTTATCCTCGCTGAATAATCTCATTCCAAAAACTTTCCAATAGTTACGAAGAAGCAAGTTTTCTTCGTTCAAGGTAAATTCATCTTTACTGGTTAAGATCACCAATAAAACAAGGATAACAACTGCAGTTCCAATAATTCCGGGCCATTCAGGCTGACTCTTAAATGAAAAGAGGAAAAAGAACAGTACCAGAAAAAGCAAGCCTAAAGCAATCCGCTTTGCTTTTGCAGAAAAAAAAGATTTTGAACGCTTAATGATCATTGGACAGTAAAATGCGGAGCTAAATTCCTCATAATAAATGGAAATAAAAAGAAAATGCGTCGATATATCTACCGGGTCATTTTCCATACTTGAGGGCTAATCAAATGCTTCCTGATTCGCTTTATTCAATCCATACGATTGATCACTTCCCTACCCTGTCTGAATGAAAAAACCTTTGTTGTATTTCATATTTTAAGATATTTTTGTCTGCTATTTTTTCAAACAACTTAGCTAGTTTATCCAATCATTCGCTATGAAAGAACTAAAGGTGAAAAAGAAACTACTGCATAATCGCGTCGATAAGCGCGTGATGAAAGAGCGTTTAATGCAAGAACCCTTTCGTCGGCGAACCGTTTCATTTTATCGCTATGTAAAAATCTCCGACCCTCAGGAGTTTCGCGATGCTTTATTCATGGAATGGGATGCCTATTCATGTTTTGGTCGAATTTATATCGCTCGAGAAGGGATCAATGCGCAAATGAGCGTTCCGGAACATCACTGGGACGATTTCCTTCAAAGCCTCGAGGATCGCTCAGAGCTGAAAGGAATGCCCTTAAAGATTGCCATTGAGGATGATGGAAAATCTTTTTACATTCTCAAGATGAAGGTTCGACACAAGATTTTGGCCGATGGAATGGAGGAAGGTAGTTTTGATGTTACCAATGTTGGTAAGCACCTGACTGCCATGGAATTTAACGAGGCTATGGAGCGCGAAGAAACCATCGTCGTGGATATGCGAAATACCTACGAAAGCGAAATTGGTCGGTTCGATGGAGCTATTTGTCCCGATGTGGATACCTTTCGAGAGGAAGTAGAGATGGTGGTTGATCTTTTACAAGACAAAAAAGACAAGAAAGTCTTACTCTACTGCACAGGTGGTGTACGGTGCGAAAAGGCTAGTGCCTATTTAAAACATCATGGTTTTACCGATGTGAATCAGTTACATGGAGGGGTAATCGAATATGCCCGTCAAGTAAAATTGCAAAGTCTTCCCTCTCGGTTTAAAGGAAAAAATTTCGTGTTCGACGAACGTTTAGGCGAACGCATTACTGATGATGTATTGGGTCGTTGCCATACTTGTGGTTCACCTGCCGATACGCATGCGAACTGTGCGAATCAGGCTTGTCATGTGCTTTTTATTCAGTGCGATACTTGTCGGGAAAAAACACAAGGCACTTGTTCCGACGAATGCTTTGAGATTGTGCAATTGCCTGAATCGATTCGACTGGAAAAAGTAAAGGCCTTAGCCCGCGAGCGAAAAGGGCAGAAATACAGCAAGCGCCCAATGGTAAGTTCCTGTTCGTCGTAATAAAAAAAGGGAGTAAAAAATACTCCCTTTTTTGTTTCTGATTGATTGTTCCCTACAGAGGAATGTTTCCATGCTTTTTGAACGGAGCAGCCTCACTTTTGTTCTTGGTCATGAAAAGGGCTTGAATGAGTTTCTTGCGGGTATCGCGAGGTAGAATGATTTCATCGATATAGCCCAACTCGGCAGCGCGATATGGATTTGCGAATGCCATTTTGTATTCTTCGATTTGTTTGGCACGTTCCTCTTCGCTGAGTCCGCGATAAAGTATATTAACCGCTCCGTCGGCTCCCATTACGGCAATTTCGGCCGATGGGTATGCCAAGTTAACATCGGCACCGATGTGTTTACTGGCCATTACATCGTAAGCTCCACCATAGGCTTTTCGCGTAATGAGCGTAATTTTAGGTACTGTAGCTTCGGAGAAGGCGTAGAGTAATTTGGCTCCGTGTTTAATAATTCCACCAAACTCCTGATCGGTACCGGGAAGGAATCCGGGAACATCCACCAGGGTAATAATAGGGATATTGAAGGAGTCGCAGAATCGAACAAAGCGAGCTGCTTTTACCGAACTATTGATATCGAGTACTCCGGCGTAGCTAGCAGGTTGGTTAGCAACAAAACCGACCGATTTTCCGTTTAAGCGGCCGAAACCAATCACGATATTTTGTGCGTAGTGTTCTTGTACTTCGAAGAAGTACTTATTATCGACAATGGAATGGATTAAATCCTTCATGTCGTATGGTTTATTTGGATCGGCCGGAATGAGGTTCATGAGGTTTTCATCTACCCGATCGGCAGGATCGGAGCTAGCAATTACTTTTGCATCTTCGAGGTTATTCGATGGCAAAAATGCTAGTAATTCTCTCACAGCCATGATGGCTTGCTCGTCGGTGTCGGACATAAAATGAGCGACCCCCGATTTGATGTTATGGGTTCGTGCGCCCCCTAATTCCGATTTGGTTACTTCTTCGTGCGTAACACTTTTTACTACATCGGGACCCGTCACGAACATGTAACTAGAGTCTTTTACCATGAAGATGAAGTCGGTAAGAGCCGGTGAATAAACGGCACCTCCGGCACATGGACCAAGAATAGCGGATATTTGGGGAATTACTCCGGAAGCTTGAACGTTTAGGTGGAAAATATCGGCATATCCGGCTAAGGACTTTACTCCTTCTTGAATACGCGCCCCGCCTGAATCGTTGAGGCCGATAATAGGTGCTCCGTTTTTAAGCGCTAGCTTGGTTACTTTCACGATTTTATCGGCATTGGTGCGACTTAGTGAACCACCAAAAACCGTAAAATCCTGGGCGAAAACATACACCAGTCGTCCATCGATTTTACCATAGCCCGATACGACTCCATCGCCCAGGTACTTTTGGTCTTCCATCCCAAAATCTTTTACCTGATGAACGACGAATTTATCGAGTTCAACAAAGGAGTTTGCATCGAGCAGAATATCGATGCGTTCGCGAGCAGTTAACCGTCCGGAGGCATGAATTTTTTCAATTCGATCTTTTCCTCCCCCTAATTCAGCTTGTTTGCTTTTTTCTTCAAAAATCTGGATTTTTTCTTCGTTTGTAAGCATATTGGATGTGTTAATTATTCAACAATAATGAGAGGTTGATTGGCATCGATGGTATCTCCTTCTTTCACGCGAACCTCTTTGATTAATCGATCTTGTTTCACTTTGTATTCACTTTCCATTTTCATGGCCGAAATGATTACCACAGTGGTGCCTGCGGGGACGGTATCGCCTTCGCTTACAAGGACTTTAACCACCTTACCGGGCATTGGACTTGAGACAAAATCGTTATCGTCGCCTGAATTGGCTCCTTTTCGATTTTTCTGGTACCTCGATTCAGCATCGATAACTTCCACATCGACGGTGTTGTAAAGCGTATCGACCACGTATTTTTTTGGTGAATTACCTTCGGTGATCTCGACGTTGTACGACTTATTATCGTGAATAATGGAATAAACGCCTCGCTCCACCATGATGGCATCTAATTCTACTTCTTGTCCATCGACCAGAAGTTTTACGATGCTTCCGTTTTTCTCGAGCAATTCAATTTCTGAGGAAGAATCGTTGATTGCAATTTCTAATTTCATAGCTATAATAACTTTCGATTTTACATTGATTAATACAAGAAGGAGTTAGATTTTAAGCATCCCCCGACGCTTACCAAAGCTCTTCCATTCGCTTTCGCTACAGTTGTTATCGGAATCGTCCGACATGGGAACGCCTCCTTCGAGTTTAGCTTGATGATGGAGGAAAGTGGTAATCTTGATGATGTTCTCAATATTTCCGCGAAATTTTTCCCGTTCCATGAGAAAATCGATGTTATTTTCGATAAAATGGGTGTCGTAATTCCCTTTTACAAAATCGTCTGCTTGAAAAACTTTATCAAGGAAGGCAAGATTTGTGCGAATTCCAGTTATTTTGTAGGCATAGAGAGCTCTTCTCATGCGGCCTATTGCTTCCTCGCGGTTTTTCCCCCATACGATTAGTTTCGAGATCATGGGGTCGTAGTAAATCGGGATTTCGTATCCTTCGTAAACATATCCGTCGTGGCGTACACCCAAGCCTAGAGGTTCGGTAATGTGTTGAATTAATCCGGGCGACGGCATGAAGTTATTTTCGGGATCTTCGGCATAAATACGTGCCTCCATAGCATGGCCATATTGCGACAAGTCTTCTTGCTTAAAGGAGATTGGATGACCTTCAGCAATTCGGATTTGTTCTTTCACCAAGTCCACCCCGGTTACACGTTCTGTAATTGGATGCTCTACTTGCAGGCGGGTATTCATTTCGAGGAAATAGAAATTTCCGTTGTTGTCGGCTAGAAATTCGATGGTTCCTGCTCCCACGTAATCTACTGCTTTGGCTGCCATTACAGCTTGTTCTCCCATAGCAGAGCGCAGTTCGGGAGTCATGATGGGAGAAGGTGTTTCTTCTACCACTTTTTGATGACGTCGTTGTACACTACATTCACGTTCGAAGAGGTGGATAATATTCCCGTGTGAATCGCCCAGAACTTGAAATTCGATATGGTGCGGTGAACCAATGTATTTTTCGATGTAAACGGCATCGTCGCCAAAAGCTGCCATTGCTTCCGATTTGGCGGCGCGTATAGAAGAAATTAGTTCTTCGCGTTGTTTCACCAAGCGCATTCCTTTTCCGCCACCACCGGCAGATGCTTTGACCATCACCGGAAGTCCAATGCGGTCGGCAGCTTCAAGAATTTCGGCTTCTTCGCGCAAGTCTTTGGTTCCCGGAACGACTGAGACACCGGCTTCAATCATTTTATTACGAGCAGAAATTTTATCGCCCATTACGCGCATCGCATTGGAATCGGGACCAATAAAAATGATACCTTCTTCTTTACAACGGTCGGCAAAAGCCGGGTTTTCCGAGAGGAAGCCATATCCGGGATGAATTGCATCGGCATTCGACTTTTTAGCCACATCGATAATTTTATCGATCACTAAATAACTTTCGTTGGAGGGCGAAGGACCAATGTGGTAGGCATCGTCGGCATACCGCACATGCATGGCCTTTCTGTCGGCATCGGAATAGACCGCTACCGTTTTGATTCCCATTTCTCTACACGATCTCATCACGCGAACGGCTATTTCGCCACGGTTCGCTACAAGAATTTTCTTAATCATGAATAAATGTTTGATTTATAATAAATTAATCTAATTTTCTCATTAAAAACAGGTAAATATATACATATTCACATTAGTACAGTCATCTTCCTTAAAGGCCGGGATTAATTTCACCAACATAACTTCAGTGGTTTAAAAAGGTTTATAAAGGGCTGGTTCTTTTAAGTGCTTCTTGGTAGTCTTCGGGGGTATCGATAGCCAGCGTTTCTTCCAGGGTCAAGCCTACATGGATGCGGAATTGATGTTCGAGCCAGCGGAGTTGTTCGAGCGATTCGGCTTGCTCCAATTTGCTATTCGGTAATTGGGTTATGCGTCGCAGTACAGCGCTCCGATAAGCATACAAACCGATATGTTTATAATAGGTATGATGATTCAACCAGTTTTCGATTGCTTGAGAGCGTAAATAAGGAATTGGTTGTCGGGAAAAATAGAGAGCTTGAAAATCGGTTCCCACGACCACTTTAGGAATATTGGGGTTTATTAAATCGGGGTATTCGCTAATGGGTTTAACGAGCGTTGCAATTTCTACTTCGGGTTGGAGAATGAGTTGGGCCAATTGTTCAATTTGACTGGTATGAATAAAAGGTTCATCTCCTTGAATATTGACTACTGCATCGGGTTCAAGGCTATTTTCCTTTACCCATAAGTCCAATGCTTCTCGGCAGCGGTCGGTTCCGGAGGGGTGATTAGCATCGGTCATGATTACTTTTCCTCCAAAAGATTGGACTTCTTCCTGAATACGGTGGTCGTCGGTAGCAACCACTACCTGTGCTAGGACTGAATTACTTCTTTCGTAAACCCATTGTATCATCGATTTTTCTCCGATACGAATCAAGGGTTTTCCGGGGAAACGAGTGGATGAATATCTAGCCGGGATGATCCCCAGCACTTTCTCGGTCCACTTGTTTTTCTTTACATCTGCCATAAGCGATTTTGCTTTCGGTACGCTGCCTAAAAGCTCCCAGATTGTATGGCGGGAGCTTCCGAAAAAAATGCTGTCAAACATACTCAATAAATCGTACCGATTATCAAAAAGACTTGTCATTTTTGCGCATGGCCTTTGGCTTTAAATTACCATCCATGATAGAACGATTTCAGAACCATTCACTCCTTGCATTGAACAGCTTTCAGATTCCGGTTAAAGCCAAACGATTGATCCGTTTCGATCAGTCTGCCGATATTCTGGAAGCATTATCGGAGCGGATTCCGGATGAAAGGATGATGGTATTGGGAGGAGGAAGCAATGTCTTGTTTTTGAAGGATTTCGATGGTTTAATCCTTCAGAATTGTGTAGAAGAAATCCAGGTAATCTCCGAATCGAGCAATCAGGTTGAAATAGCTGTAAGTGCCGGTTATGATTGGGATCGCTTGGTTGCGTGGAGCATTGAGCATGGATATTTTGGGTTAGAAAACCTTTCGCTTATCCCTGGCTCTGTAGGAGCATCGCCCATACAAAACATTGGAGCATATGGTCGTGAAGTAAAGGATTTCATTTCACAAGTGGAGGGCATTAACCTCGAAACAGGTGAATCGCTAACCTGGACGAATGCCGAATGCCGCTTTGCTTATCGTGATTCCATTTTTAAAAAGGAATGGAAATCGAAGGTCATGATCACTAGGGTGGTTTTTCGCTTGTCGAAGGTCTTCACTCCTTTTTTGGAGTATGGAAATCTTATACAAGAGATTCCTATGGATGAAGCGTTAACGGCCGACTTGGTTCGACGAACGGTGATACGAATTCGGGAATCGAAGTTACCCGACCCCAGGTTACTCCCTAACGCCGGAAGTTTTTTCAAGAACCCGGTGATTGAGAAAGATGCAGCCTCCTTGCTTTTGCAGGATTACCCATCCATGCCTCATTTCATAGAATCTTCCGGTAGAATAAAAATTCCGGCTGCGTGGTTAATTGACCAGTGTGGTTGGAAAGGCCGACGTATCGGGAAAGTTGGGGTTCACGAGAAGCAAGCCTTGGTGTTGGTTAACTATGGGGAATCGGATCCACAGGCCATAGTGAATCTTGCTCAACGGATTCAAGCCGATGTATTGGAGCGTTTTGGAATTTTCTTGGAGTCGGAAGTGAACTGGGTTTCCTAAGCGAGATTTATTCCAAGTTGGACCTTGAATCTCGATTTTCCTTCTGCTTTTTCCAGTTTCAATTTGCCCCCGGCTTCATCGATTAGTTTTTCCATCATTTTAAACTTAAGCGCAGCAAAAGGATCTTTTTCAGAGTAATAGGAAAAGAAACTAAACACATCTTTTATTTTTTCCGAAGGAAATCCCAGGCTATTGTCTTCCGTTGCAATCATCCATTGCGAGCGCCAGTTCACCTGTTCCTCCAGCTGCACGATGAGGGTAATTTTAGACGCCGGTTCGTCCTGACTGTAATGAGTCAGATTGATGATATTCATCGCATTATCCAGCATAAATCGGATTAGGAGATCGAAACCTTTCTCATTCATTTGAAGTTTTGCGGGAAGATTTGCATCAATTTTAAAGTAGAGATCAAATCCTTGGTCGTAAGATAAGGTCGTGTAGTGTTCGATGAGTTTGTTTAGCACATCGTCTGGATTAATACTTCCTTGGAGGATATTGAAGCTTTTATCGTGCAGTTGTTTATAGAACTCGTAATCGTTTAGCAAGACAATCAGTCTTTTAGCGGCGCGAGTAATATCCTCGGGCATGGTAAAAGCAGGGATTGGGATGGGGAAAGAAGAGGGATTCTCGGCAAACTTGAGGTAATTCATCAAGGGCGATTTCAGTTCGTTACTGAGTTTATCCAGAAATTGCTTGCTCGACTTACCGGCCTGAATAATCTTATTGATTTCCATTTCGAGGGCATCGTTGAACTGTTGTCGCCGCGCTAACTGTTCTTCTTCTGAGTTAGATTCAGCAAGTTTTTGTTCAAAGGTGGTAAACTCCTTTTCCTTCCAGGAAACTTTTTCGTCGAATTGAGCCTGTATTTCCTGATAACTCGTTTCGCGCGGCATTGTTTGCGTAAATGCATCCAATTGTTTTTGAACCATGCTCATGATTCCTTTTATGTTGAAACCTGGTATCGGAATGGATAGTTCCTCTTGATCGGCCGCCTTCATCATTTCTAAAACCTGACTAACAATGTGCGAAAAGTCGTGAATGATACCATTGGCATATACCCTGAGAAGGTAGAATTCTTCCAGGGTTTGGTCGTAACGAACCGATAAGGTTCCGGTACGAAATACTTCTTTCTCGATGGCTTGATTCATGCTCTTTTTTTGGGCTTTTGTTCGATGCAAAGTTAGCACATACCCTTCAGATAAAAGGCAGAGAAAGGTGGTGCGTTGCCCTAAACTTTCTTAATAAGCCAAAGGTTCATGGCAAGGAGATTAAAAAACTATTTTATAACAGTAAATAAGCTGAAACTAAGGTGAGAAAAAATTGTTTGTAGAGCTGTTAAAGGAGATGATTTTAGGCATATTCTGCGATAAAAAATATGTTTACTTTCGCCTCCAAACTCAAAACGTATATGTTTCAAACCTGTAAAAATTCACAAATGGCTGTTGATCAATTTATGGATCGTCATATTGGTCCTCGTGAACACGAAATTCCTTCGATGTTAGAGGTAATTGGCGTGGCGTCGGTAGAGGAATTAATTAACCAAACCGTGCCAAAAAATATTCGTCCCGAAGAGGAACTGAACCTATCGGAAGGGATGTCGGAATATGATTATTTTCAGTATTTACGAAAGATTGCTTCGCGCAATAAATTGTTTCGAACCTATATCGGGATGGGTTACTACCCCACTGTTACTCCAGCTGTGATTCAACGGAACATCTTAGAGAACCCCAGTTGGTATACCTCTTACACTCCCTATCAGGCTGAAATATCGCAAGGGCGCTTGGAAGCTCTCATCAATTTCCAAACGGCTGTTTTGGAATTGACCGGAATGGAAATTGCGAACGCCTCCTTGCTCGACGAAGCTACAGCAGGAGCCGAAGCAGCCATCATGATGTTCAATAGCCGTTCGAGGGCACAGGTAAAAGCTGGAGCAACTACACTATTGGTTGATCAGTCGCTTTTCCCTCAAACCATCGATGTAATTCAAACCCGCGCCCTTCCTTTGGGAATTGACGTTCGCCTGCAGGATTTTAGTCAGTTCGAACTCGACGAGCAGGTTTTCGGCATCGTGCTGCAATATCCTAATGCGCTTGGAAACATTGAGGATTACACTGAATTAACAGCCAAAGCACAAGCGGCTGGTGTATTTGTATCGGTAGCGGCCGATCTGCTTTCCCTTTCCATTTTGCGTCCGCCGGGTGAATGGGGCGCCGATATCGTTTTCGGTACTTCGCAACGATTTGGCGTACCTATGGGCTATGGTGGTCCTCACGCAGCATTCTTTGCTTCGCTCGATAAGTTCAAGCGCAACATGCCAGGTAGGATCATTGGCGTTTCGAAGGATAAATTTGGGAAACCAGCCTTGCGTATGGCTTTACAGGTTCGTGAGCAGCACATTAAAAGGGAGCGAGCCACCTCCAATATTTGTACGGCTCAAGCCTTACTGGCCAACATGGCCGGGATGTTTGCTGTTTATCATGGCCCGGAAGGATTGAAAAAGATAAGCTCTCATATCCATTACTTAACAGGTATGCTGGCCAATGCATTAGTTGAATTGGGCTATGAGCAATTGAATGAGAATTATTTCGACACCATTCATGTATTACTTCCTCAGGGCATTAAATCATGCTCTATTCAGTCCATTGCCTTAGAGAAAGAAATCAATCTTCGATACATCGACGATCGGCACGTTGGAATCAGCCTCGATCAAACTACGCGAATGGAAGATGTAAATGATTTGATTGAGATTTTTGCTCAAGCGATTAATCGCAATACCGACGAAAGAACCCATTTAGTGGAGCGTTATTATTTCGACGATAAATTCCTTCGCAGCAGTGCATTCATGCAGCAAAAACTCTTCTCGGAATATCGTTCTGAAACCGAGTTAATGCGATACATTAAAAAGTTGGAGCGTAAAGATATTTCGCTTACTCATTCGATGATATCGCTGGGTTCGTGCACCATGAAGTTAAATGCTGCTGTTGAAATGCTTGCGGTTAGTTGGCCGGAATTTAATTCCATCCATCCATTTGTTCCTCGCGATCAAGCCGCTGGTTATCATCAGTTAATTCATGAATTAGAGCACGATTTGGCCATCATTACCGGGTTTACGGGTGTTTCCCTTCAGCCAAATTCAGGGGCATCTGGCGAATATGCCGGTTTATTGGTCATTAAGCAATACCATGAGCATCAGGGGCAAGGACACCGCGATGTAGTGCTTATCCCTTCGTCGGCTCACGGAACCAATCCGGCAAGTGCGGTTATGGCTGGAGGAGAAGTAGTGGTTGTTGAGTGCGATGTGAAAGGAAACATCGACCTGAACGATTTAAGAGAGAAAGCAGCGAAGTATAGCGATCGATTGATGGGCTTTATGGTTACTTATCCATCAACCCATGGGGTTTTTGAATCGGCCATCATGGAAATGTGCGATATTATTCACGAGCATGGCGGCTTAGTTTATATGGATGGTGCCAATATGAATGCTCAGGTTGGAATTACGAATCCCGGTCATATTGGAGCCGATGTATGCCACTTGAATCTTCACAAAACCTTTGCAATTCCTCACGGGGGAGGTGGTCCTGGTGTTGGTCCTATTTGCGTTGCGAAGTATTTAGTCGATTATTTACCTTCTCATCCGGTTATTAAAACAGGAGGTGAGCACGGACCCAAAGCCATCTCGGCGGCCCCATTTGGTAGTGCCAGTGTTCTAGTTATTACGCATGGTTATATCAAAATGTTGGGGAAAACCGGTTTACGCAAATCGACCGAAATGGCCATTCTGAATGCGAATTATTTAGCCGCTTCGTTGAAAGACTATTTTGGCATTTTATACACCGGCGAAAATGGACGCGTTGCTCACGAAATGATTATTGAATGCCGTAATTTCAAAGCATTAGCCGATATAACAGAGACCGATATTGCCAAGCGTTTGATGGATTATGGGTTCCACGCTCCTACCCTTTCTTTCCCGGTTCATGGAACCTTAATGGTGGAGCCAACAGAAAGTGAATCGAAACAAGAGTTGGATCGATTTGTCGATGCTTTTCGGGCTATCCATGCCGAAATCATGGAAGTGCATGAAGGACAGGCAGACAAAGTTGATAATGTACTGAAGAGTGCTCCGCATACTCAAGCCGAAGTTTGCTCTAGCGACTGGAATCATCCTTATTCTCGCGAAAAAGCTGCCTTCCCCTTGGATTTTGTAGCCTCCAATAAATTTTGGCCTTCGATTGCCCGTATCGACGATGCGTATGGCGACCGAAATTTAGTTTGCTCTTGCAATCCTATCGACGATTATCGGTAGGATTTCATGCATTTAAAAAATACCCGAATCAATGTATCGATTCGGGATTTTTTTGTTGTTTATCGAACTTGATTGATCGTTTACACCAGCATTGTAAGGATACTGATGGCCACGGCAGCCAGCAAAATACCGATGCGATTAAGTAAGGATAAGCGTTCGTGAAACAACAGGAGGGCTAGCAGGATAGACACGAGGATTACCCCCAAGTGATTTACTCCATACACGATTGAACTATCGAGTTGTGCATGATTAAGCGCATTCATTAGAAAAAACATGCTGCCAAAATTGGCTAAACCCAGTGCCGTTCCTAAACCCCAAAGCCAAGCATTGTTAAAACTCTTCCAGTAACCGGGTTTAAATAAGAGAAGGATTATTCCAATGATTCCTGCCGACCCGAAGGTAAGAGCGGAGAACAAACTTACATCATTGGCAGGCACATAGCTCTCCTGAGCTAGTTTAATCACCGAGTCGATGCCACCCACAACCAGAAACATGATTAAGGGAAGGAAGCTAGCAGTGGTCCATTTCCCTAGAGCTGGTTTACGATAGGCAGCCATGATAACAGCAATCAAGGCCAGCATAATTCCCCCGGTTTTCACCAAGGTCATTGCTTCGTGATAATACAAAATGGAAAAGGAGATTGGGATTATGACCGACATCTTGTTCGCGATGGTGGTGATGGCAATTCCTGCTTTTTGCGTAGTGATTCCTATGAGGAAGAAACCCAGAATAAACAAAACACCAGTAATCCCCGACAAGGCAAACCAATTGCTTTCTCGGATTGCTGGCAAGTCGATTGTCCCCGAATAGAACAGGATGCCAACGATGAATGCTGCCAGGTAATTGATGATGATGGCAGGAAGAAGCGGCACCGATTTTCGTTCCAGGACCTTGAATAACAAGGTGATGGAGCTAGCCGAAAGAATGCTAAACAAGAGATAAATCATATCGAAACCACGATTAAAAATGCCTGCCAAAGATAGATTTCCCCGTGTATTCTTGATTAAAATGGACCTAGAAATGAAAGTAACGATTTTGTTAGGCTATCTGATTTTATCCAAGTATTTTGGCGCGATTTTTTTCCCACCAAGATGGAATAAGTTTCCTTATTTTAGGAGAATTCCTTCTGTGGGATTTAAAGGAAAAAGCTATGAGAAAATTAAAGCTTAAAATTAATGTCAGTTTTATCCTGCTGAGTATCTTATTATCGGTTGCAGGAGTAATTGCCATCTATGAGCTTCGAATACTAGACCGGTCCTTCAACACCTTGATCCTGGACAATTACAAAACGGTGGAATCGCTTTCCCAGCTAATGAGAGCAATTGAGTTGGAAGACAGTGGGATTTTGCTCATCATGAGCGGCGACTACGACGAAGGGAAAAAGATGATACGGTCTGGCAATAGTTTGTTTAACAGTTCCTACACCTTAGCTCGCAAAGGAATTAAAACGACCGAGGAAACCGACAAGCTGAATGAAATAGCCCTTTTGCACGGCGATTTGCGCAAGATTTGGGATAAACCGTATCTCGATGCTGAAATCATGAATAATATGGAATGGTATCGGATTGAGATGCACAGTCGTTTTTTAGTCATCAAACAAAAGGTGCATGAAATAACCGAGATGCATCAGGAGTTTCTTTACAAGGAAGCCTCTTTAATCAAGGCTAATTCGCGTCGGGCGATAATGCCTGGAATAGTATCCATTTTTGCCTCCTTACTTTTTGCTTTTATACTGAATTTCTACATCAATCATTATTTTGTGGTTCCTATTACCCGAATTAACCAAGAGCTTAAATCGTTTAAAACCGGGCAGAGTATCATGGACATTGAGGCCGGACAGAATAAGGAATTACAAGAGTTGATTCAATCGATTAACGATTTAATACGTCGGTTAATCCGTAAGCAAAATCCGCTTAAATGAGGTTCGAGGTCATCTTCAAGCATTTGGGGATTGTATTGTTATTCAATGCAATCTTTCTTTTCCTGGCAGCGCTTATCTCCATTTACCTCAAGGAGACATCGGCGCTGGCACTTAGCTACAGTGCTCTTATCTGTTTCATCTTTAGTGTATTCCCTTTAGTCTTTTCGGATAAAAGCACACCCATAGAATTTACCGAGGGCCTGTTCATTGTGGTATTTGGTTGGCTGGTAACCTGTTTGTCTGGTGCTTTACCTTATATTATGTGGGGCGGAGAATTCAGTATTATCAATGCTTGGTTCGAAAGTGTTTCGGGGTTTACCACCACAGGCTCCACGATTCTAACCGAAATTGAATCGCTACCGAAAGGAATCTTGTTCTGGCGATCGTCAACCCAATGGATTGGTGGTTTGGGGATTATCATTTTCGTCTTGGCTATTTTGCCCAAAACCTCCTCTTCTTCTATTTATAATGCCGAAGTTTCCAGTATAACCAAAATGAACTTTCCGTTCAATAATAAGAAGTTGTTACAAGCCCTCATTTTAGTATATGTTGGTTTAACGCTGGCTCAATCGGTATCGTTAACCTTTGCTGGCATGAGCTTATACGATGCTATTAATCACTCTTTTACCACTATTTCAACCGGAGGATTTTCTACGAAAAACAATAGCATCGCGTGGTATCAAAATCTTTGGATCGAGCTAATCATCGTTGTTTTCATGGTGTTAAGTGCATTGCATTTCGGACTGATTTACGGAACCTTTACCCGAAAGCATAACAACCTGTTTCGATCGGACATTGTGCGTGCTTTGCTCTTTATTTGGTTGGCCAGTACACTCATTATTGCCGGAAAATTAACTTGGGAGGGTAGTTATTCATTCTGGTCCGCCTTGCGTCATGCTTTGTTCCAGGTTACCTCGCTAGGCTCGAATACGGGCTTTGCTACGGTCGATACGGTTCAGTGGCCTTTCTTCACCCAATTGCTCTTACTTTATTTAATGTTCCAAACCGGAATGAGTGGCTCTACATCGGGAGGTTTGAAGTTCGATCGAATATTCATTTTCTTCAAAATTGTGCAGAAGCAGATTCGGAGCTTGCAGCATCCTCGTGGGATTTTCACCATTAAAATTAGCGGACAACGAATCGACGAAAAACTCGAACAACAAACCATGGTGTTTTTGCTTTTGTACATTTTTATCTTCTCGGCATCCAGTTTCATTTTATCCCTTATGAACATCGATGGGATGACTGCTTTTTCAGCCTCCATTACCGCCATTAGTAACTGTGGCCCCGGGTTTGGCGAGGTTGGATCGATGGGTAATTTTGCCGGGGTTCCCGATTTAGGAAAATTTGTACTGACGATTAACATGCTGTTGGGTCGCTTGGAGGTAATGAATGTTTTGGCCTTATTTGTTTTACGCCGTTAACTGTCCGATTGTTTCAAACGCGACAAGGCGAATGAACGACTTCGCGAAGAGGCGAAAGTAGCAAGAGCATGAGCCAGGAAACTCTTTGGCGAAAGGGCGACTAGGCGACATAAGCGAAGAGGCGAGCTGCCGCACGTAGCATTCATTTTAGTTCAAGGGAAATACTCTGCGAACTTTGCGGCCTTTGCGCGAACCTTACCCCTAACTAGTTAAATACAGAAGTTGAAGACAAATACACGAAATTCTATTTGCCACAGAACCTATCGAGCGTGTGTCTATAAGCCTACATTTTGAGCTATTAAACATTCAAGCCCTGTTAAGAAACATGAAACCATTAAATGGATGCCGATTTTGATTATTATCTTTTGATTTTTAGTTTGTTAAAAATAATTTCTGACAGAAGAACAACTGTCACCTCGTGTAAATACGAAGCTTTCAAACAACTGAACCAACCAAGACCTTAAAAGCAAGACTTGGAATCATAGAATTAAACAATATGAGTAAATTTGAGCCATGAGAAATGAAGTATATGTGAATAACAACATGCTAACTTGGGCTATTACCCGGGCTGGATATGATGTGCCCTCATTTGCCGTAAAGTTTCCGAAAGTATTGGATTGGCTCGAAGGGCAAAAGAAGCCCACTGTAAAACAACTGGAAGAGTTTTCTAAAAAAGTCTATCTCCCGTTTGGCTATCTTTTTTTGCCACAACCACCACAGGAAAAAGTTCCTATTCCGTTTTTCCGCACAAGCGGAAATCAGGCAGATAAAATCAGTATAAATGTGTATGATACCATTCTTTTGCTTCAACAGAGACAAGATTGGTTAAAAAACTATTTAAAAGACAATGATTTCCAGCACTTACCTTACGTTGGTAAATTCAACAAAAGTAAGGATGTAAAAGCCATTGTAGCAGATATTCGTCATACACTTCAGTTACCTGAGAATTGGGCAAGCCAATTCAGAACATGGCAGGAAGCGCAAGACCATTTGGTTTTACACATTGAAGACAAAGGAATCATTACTATATTCAATGGAATAGTTGAAAACAATACGCACAGACCTATTCCAGTTGACGAGTGCAGAGGTTTTGTTTTAGTGGACGAGTTTGCTCCGTTTATGTTCGTGAACAATTCCGATTTTAAATCTGCACAGATGTTTACCATTGTACATGAATTGGCTCATATATGGACAGGTCATAGTGCAGGATTCGATTTCAGAAGATTGCAACCCGCTAACGACCCAATAGAAAGACTTTGCGACAAGGTGGCTGCTGAATTTTTAGTGCCTGAGCAGGAGTTTAATCGATTATGGAATCAAAGTCCTAATAATTTCGCTTTTGCGTCTCGCACTTTTAAAGTAAGTGAAATTGTAATTGCCCGAAGAGCATTAGACACTGGAAAAATCACAAGACCACAGTTTTATGATTTTTATGAGGAATATTCGAATCGTGAATTTGCAAAAAAAGAAAGTCAAGGCCCTGGAGGTGATTTTTACGCTACAACGAAAAAGCGAATCAGTATCACATTTGCCAGTCATGTAAATCAAGCAGTAAAAACTGGTCATTTATTATTTCGTGATGCATATAAGCTAACAGGCTTAAAGGGCGATACCTTTGAAAATTTCTTCTCTAAACACCTATAGCCCAAATGCCAGTATATGTATTAGATAGCAACTTTTTTATTCAGGCTCATCGGTTTCATTATCCGATAGACGTTGCTGCTGGATTTTGGAATAAAGTTCGGCAATTGGCAGAAGAAGGCAGGGTTATCAGCATTGATAAGGTTAAAAAAGAGCTTTACGACAAAAACGATGCATTAGAGGAATGGTGTAGAAACAATTTACCTCAGGACTTTTTCAAAGACACATCCGTTGTAATGGTTGCGTACGGGCAAGTTACTGCTTGGGCAATGTCGAGAAGCAGTCATTATTTACCCAATGCTTTGAATGAGTTTTTAAATGCTGACGAAGCAGATGCATTTTTAGTAGCCTATTGCCTTGCAGACACAGCAAACAAATTTGTAGTAACACAAGAAGTTAGCGAGCCAAACCGACAGAGTAAGGTTAAAATTCCTGATGCTTGTATTGCATTAAATGTTTCGTATGTGAATACAATTGAAATGTTCAGGCAATTAAGAGAAACATTTTAGATGATGAACCTAACCTACCGTTACCAAATTTTTATGATCTCAAAATGTGGCAAGAAAGTGCATAATCAAATTTTAAGCTTTAATGCCAACCTGCTGAAAAAGAGAACACCGAAGCGCTAACATCACCTACAACCATGCTGGTGTTTCATGCTTTGTAGGACAGGAAAGATCTTTATTTGAAGTTCTGTTTTTCAAAGCAAGTTTAATGCAAAAAATCCCTCCCGGCGCGTAGCATTCATTTTAGTTCAAGGGAACGTTTGCAACAACATAAAGCCAATCTTCAAAACAAACACTCAATTCGGATGCATACCCAATCCATGAGTTAGTATCATTCCAATTAGCAAACCAATAAGATCCCCTTTTAATCGGCATAGCGTGGATCGGGTTGAATAGGCATTTTAGCCATTTTTTGCACTTCGATCGATGGAAAACCAAACTCGCTCACCACTTTCCCCAGGATTAAATACACCCCATATCCTTTAAACGGATATTGCTGCAAGGAATCGGGGAAATGAACGGTATCGAAAAACTCCCCTTCCACATCGATGAAGGTTCCAAACTGCATAATTTGCCCTCTTACCGTGCGAACATACTTGCTCGTAACCAATTGCCCCATCATTCTCAATACTTTTCCCGCCGATTGATGCAAATCGCGGGCAAGAGCATTCCCCCTGAAGGATGTTTGCAGCAAGTCGAAATAGGACAGACTGACGGGGAATTGCAGCAATTCAATTTCGTCGTAGGCATCTTCGAGCAATGAGCTTTCGAGCGAAGGAAGCTGAAAGTTCCGTTCTACAATCGGGAAAAGCATGGCTGGTTTTTCACTTTCTTTTTTCGGCGAGACCAGGAAATGCGCTTCCCAGAGCAAATCGGCTTTTTTCTTTCCCGTAAAACGAAAAGCACCTATTTTAATCAAAAGCAGAATGGATTCGAGCCCGAGAGCAGTTCGGCTAATAAAATCGGCTAGCGAAGAGAATGGGCCTCCGTGATTGCGAGCTTGTTCGATTCGTTTACCACTTTTTTCTTCGAGGTGTTGCAAATGAATAAAACCGATATAAATCTCTTCCCCAATAATCCGGGTAAGGTAGCGACTACGATTTACACACGGTAACTGAATGCTTGCTCCCCAGCGTTTTGCTTCGTTGAAATAGACCCAAGTATGATAAAACCCTCCGAAGTTATTGATTACGGCTACCATGAATTCCCGTGGGAAATATGTTTTTAGGAAAAGCGACTGAAAACTTTCCACGGCATAGGAAGCAGAATGAGCTTTCGAGAAAGAATAGCCCGCAAACGATTCGATTTGCCGCCATACTTCGAGGCTGGTTTGCGGGTCGTGGCCAGCCTGCCGACAATTCGAAAAGAAGCGTTCTTTGATGCGCTCGAACTCTTTTCGCGAGCGGTACTTACCACTCATCGCTCGTCGCAGCACATCGGCATCGGCTAAATCGAGGCCTGCAAAATGGTGACAAATCTTAAGCACATCTTCCTGGTAAACCATGATTCCAAAGGTTTCCGATAAGGTTTGTTCCATGATGGGATGCAGGTAGCGAAATCCATTTGGATGGTGAAAACGTTTGATGTACTCCTTCATCATTCCGGAGCGAGCTACTCCCGGACGAATAATACTGCTGGCAGCGACAAGGGTGGTATAATCGGAGCAGCGAAGCTTGGTAAGGAGTCCTCGCATGGCAGGCGATTCGATGTAGAATGCACCAATGGTTTGAGCTTGAGCCAGCATGCCTTGGATTTTGGGATCCTTTTTAAAATCCTGCACAGCATGTACATCGATTTTTTTGCCGGTATTTTCACCGACAATGCTCACGGCATCGCGAATATGACCAATTCCCCGCTGACTCAAAATATCGAGTTTTTCGAATCCGATTTCTTCGGCCACATACATATCCCATTGAGTGGTTGGAAATCCTTTCGGAGGCATATCGAGGGCCGTGTAATACGAGATAGGCTCTTCGGAAATAAGAATTCCACCGGCATGAATGCTTCGTAGATTGGGGAAATCTTCCATTTTTTTCCCCAGTTCGTTCAAATAACGACTAATGTTGCTTTGATGCATCGGGTCGTTCGGATAATCGATGAGGGCATCGATTTCGCTTTTAGGAAGGCCCTGCACTTTTCCCAATTCCCGGATAATAGAACGATCCTTAAAGGTAGCCGTCATTCCGAGCAAAGCGGTATGCCTACGTCCGTAGCGTTTGAAGATATAATCGATTACTTCGTCGCGTTCCTTCCAGGAATAATCGATATCGAAATCGGGAGGGCTCGTCCGCTTCGGATTCAGGAAACGTTCGAAGTACAAATCCAGTTCGATGGGATCTACATCGGTAATTCTAAGGCAATAGGCCACGATGGAGTTCGCTCCACTCCCCCGCCCTACGTGATAAAAACCTCGGCTCATGGAATAGCGAACTACGTCCCAGGTTATTAGGAAATAAGCCGAAAAACCCAATTTATGGATAATTTCCAATTCGTGTTTGATTCGTTTTTCGGCCTCCAGATTCTTTCCATACCGATAGCTTAGCCCGTCCATACTCAGCTTTTCGAGTAGAATTTTATCGTCGTATCGGCTCGTTGTAAATACTTGTTTGTTTTTAACCGATTTAAAATCCATTTCAAAAGAGCATTGGTCTATAAAGGCTTCGGTATTTTTCCAGATTTTCGGGAAATCGGCATAGATTTCTTTCAGTTCGGAAAGAGCAAGCATTCTATCGGAAGGATTGGCCAGGTGCTTTTCCTCCAGTTTACTCAGAAGGATATTATTATCGATTGCTCGAAGGTGTTGATGCAAGGGGAAATCTGCCGGAGATTCAAACGAAACAGGACTAAAAACCAGTAGCTTGGATCCTTTATCCGGTATTTTAAGCGAAAGTAATTTTCGAAGTTCCCGGGGTTTGATTCCCCAGAATTCATGTTCCCGCAGGGGGAAATAGGTGGATTGCTGGAGCGAGTAAATAACGAAAGCATGGTCAAAAACAGGCGCCCGTTGGGGGAAGTCGAGCTTTTGTTCTTTATGGAAAGACAAAAACTCGTTCAGTTCGCGAAATCCTTCGCGGTTGCGTGCAATGCCTGTATAGCAGTACTCATTTTGATTTCGGAACTCTATTCCAACAAGCGGTTTGATTCCGACTGTTGGTGCTTGTTTCGCGAAATCCATGATTCCTTGCGACGAATTGATATCGGTGAGCGCCAGCGCTTTTACTCCGTGGTTCTGAGCCAATTCCAGGAGCCTTTCGATCGACAAGGTTCCGTAGCGTAAACTGTAATAAGAATGGCAATTGAGATACATTTCAGACTATTTTGCGGGGTTTCATACCGGCAGCCCGGCGTACTGCTTTGTTTCCATATTGTTTTCGGATATGATCCATGGCTAGATACAGATTGACTTTGGCTGGTGTATCGTCGAAGAGATTGAGCTGTTGAAAGCCGTATTCCAAATCGCTAAATCGAACTCCGATGAGTCGAATAAGCATACGCCGTTCGTAGAGCTTATCGAACAACTCCTCGACCACTGCGTATAGGAGATGATCGAACGAAGAAGGTGTAATGCGTCGTTGCATGGTATGCGTATCGAAGTTAGCATAGCGAATTTTAACGGCAATGCATCCGGTTAATTTGTGTTGTTTACGAAGTTGAAAGGCTAGTTTTTCGACCATTGCCAGCAGAATATTTTTAAGCATGGCAATGTCCATGGTGTCGGTTTCAAAAGTGGTCTCGCTGCTCATCGACTTTTGTTCTACATAAGGTTCTACCGGCGTAGGGTCGATTCCATTCGCTTTTTTCCAAATTATCTGTCCGTTCTTACCCATGAAACGTTCCATGAGTTCGGGAGGGATTTCACGTAAAGTTTTAATCGTAACAACCCCCATTGAACGAAGCATTTGAAAGGTTTTCGCTCCAATCATGGGGATTTTTCGAATCGAAAGCGGATCGAGGAAAGAAGTAACCCGCTGATCGGCGACCTGAAGTTCTCCGTTGGGCTTGGCTTCGTTGGTTGCCATTTTCGAAACGGTTTTATTCACCGATAAACCGAAGGAAATGGGTAATTGTGTTTCGCGGATAATGTAAGATCGGAGCTCGCGGGTCCATTGAAGCGAACCAAAAAAACGATCCATTCCGGTAAGGTCGATGTAGTGCTCGTCGATCGATGCTTTCTCGAACAAGGGCGATTTATCGGCAATAATTTGCGTTACTAATCCCGAATGGTAAGCATACCGATCCATATCGCCCCGCACCACAATGGCTTCCTTGCATAAACGCAAGGCTAACTTCATAGGCATAGCGGAAGAAACACCCATCTGACGGGCTTCGTAGCTGCAACTCGATACAACCCCGCGGTCGGACGTACCCCCTATTATTACCGGTTTACCTAGTAAACGCTTGTTGTGCAAACGTTCTACCGAAACAAAAAAGCTGTCGAGGTCTAAATGAACAATCGTACGATTTGAGTGCATTTTTGATTAATATCTTATCATTTATTCGGATTAAAATATAAGTCATTTTATGGAATGAAAAAACAGAAATCCTTTCGGTATATTTTTTTATTATTGACTCTTCTTTAAAAAATGATTTGATGAAATACCCTGCACTTTTAATCCTGTTTATTATCCTGAGTATAACCTCCAAAGCTCAGCAAGTCGGCGACACCATAATGGTTCCTGTTTTCAACTACGAGAGTACTTCGCGCGATACCCTGATCCAATTTCCGGACGGGAACCTCAGCTTCGAGAAAATAATTCTTCGCTACAACATGCGTTGCAAAGGTGCTTTGGTCTCTAGTTCCTCAAACCCGAATCAAGGTTGTGGCGAATGGGATTATTCCTGCAATACCTTCCTTGTCGATTCGTCGAAAATTGAAGAAGTACTCATGAATCATCCTCGTTACACCGTGAGTAATTTTGCCGGCGACACTTTTTACTGGCAGGAAAATCCACTATACAACTATTATCAATACGAATTAAGCACCGTCAGCATCGATAGTATTTTGAGCGAGCAAGAATTCGATTGGACAAACGGGAGTGATTCCATGGCTTATTTTCTCAATTCGGGAAAGCCTTCCGGACGTTTTCAGTTCTTACTGTCGGCCAACGAGCTCAGTGCAGCCGGACTTAATCCCGGGAATTTAACCGGAATGATTCTTTATCTTCAGAATACCGGAGGAAATACTCGTTTCCTGAAGATTCGAGCCCGGGAAATTGCCGATACACTTTTATCGGCATCCAATCCTGTAGTCGATAATTTTACCGAGGTCTTCTTTGACCACTATAGTTTCACCAATGGCGAAAATCGACTTCAATTCTCCAACCCCATTTCCTGGAGCGGCACCGGAAGTATTGCATTCGACTTCGCTTATACCAATTCACAAGAAGAAAACGAGCTTATTTTTCTTGCCGATAGCACCACGAACAAGGCTATTTATGTGAAGAATCCCTATTCGGTCGATTTGAGTCAGGGCGGACAAATAGAACTCGATGCCACTCATTTAAGTAGCATTGCGCAAAGCATGAGTCTGAGTTTCTGGGTACATGGACATCCGGATTTTTTACCAGCCAATACCACCTTTATTTACGGCTATTCCGATAATGCCAATAACCGGCAACTAAACCTTCACCTGCCGTGGAGCAATGGTTCGATCTATTTTGATTGTGGCTACAATAATGGATACAATCGAATTCAAAAAGCAGCGAGTCCAAATGAATATAAAGGAGAATGGAATCATTGGGTATTCATGAAAGATGCCACCGCCGGAATCATGCAAATATACCTCAACGGACAACTTTGGCATTCCGGAAGTGGAATGTACAACCCGATTAGTTTACTCCATGTTATTTTAGGAAGCGATGCCAATGGAAATAACAACTTTAAAGGACGAGTCAAGGAATTATCTTTTTGGGATACAATCCTCGATGCTTCCACCATCAACGAATGGATGAATCGTTCGTTGAATGAAACCCACCCCAACTACTCACATTTAATGGCTTACTATCCCTTTAGCGAGGGAAGCGGTAATAGTTTTTTCGATGAGCAATTTGGAGTTACTGCCAGTGGACAGCAAGTGTTTTGGCAATACGAACGCGGCGAAACCCTCGGACAATCCTGGACCGAATCGCTTTTAAGGCCCAATTTAAGTCTGATTCAGGGCGAATATTTAAGTCAATCGACTAGCTATACCAGCCTCGACTCGATAGCTCATAGCCCACGAAGCTTACAGGAATGGGAACATATTCCTGCTACTCCGGGCTCGCTTGCCGACGATGAAATTAGTTTACTCGCAACCCAAGTGGTTTATGAAGCTCTTCCTCAGCAACTTTTCGATGGCTCGACCGACAGCTTGCTCAACGAGTGGCCGGTTAGTCCTCAAAACACCTTAATAATGGAGAACCTTTCCTATTATCGGCGCTTCCCCTTTTACAATGAGCTGCTGTCTTTTGTAACTCCATACGGAATTGGATTAAATCTAGGCAGCGAAGGAAAAACCTGGTACTTCGATGTAAGCGATTTTGCACCACTCTTAACCGGCGAAAAGCGTTTCATGATGACCGGTGGCGTGTGGCAGGAAGAATTGGATATCGATTTCCTGTTTATTGTGGGCACTCCAACACGCGATGTAATTGAGTTCAATCAATTATGGCAAGGCCAGGCGCGTTTAGGTCAGGCTAGCATTGCTCAAATTAATCAAGACATAAAATTTGCTCCTGTAGTGGTGGAGCCGGCAAGTAATGCCGAGGCATTTAAAATTCGCGCAACCATTACCGGTCATGGAAGCGAAGGGGAATTTCATCAAAATGGAGGCGAAGTGGTGCATTACCTTAATTTCGATGGAGGTAATCCGGAATTGGAATGGACCATTACAGAAGAATGCTCTTTTAATCCGATTTACCCACAAGGAGGAACCTGGGTTTACGACCGCCAGGGTTGGTGTCCGGGACAAGTATCCTTAACCCGCGAATGGGATTTAGGAGCCTGGGTGAGTCCGGGAACCCCCGTTACGATCGATTATCATTGCCAGGAGCCTCCTGTTACCGGAGGTGATTATCGATACATTGCAGCTATTCAGCTAGTTAGTTATGGGGAGCCAAATCATAATCGAGATGCTCGAATAGTAGATATTCTGGCACCCACCAACCGAGTGCTTCATTCCCGCGAGAATCCAATATGTGCTAATCCGGTTATTGCGGTTCAAAACACAGGTGCAGAAACAATCAGTTCGTTGGAAATAGCCTATTGGCTGAACGATGCCAGCGAGAAACAAACTTACACCTGGACCGGAACGATAGATTTTTTAGACACAGTCCATCTTAACCTACCCATTGGCACTTTGTGGCTGGAAGGACTTCTACCCGAAAACAATCAATTCCGGGCCGAGATTTTATCAGTAAATGGAAGTACCGACGATTATGCTGCCAATAATTATCAAAGCCATTATTTTCTTCTGGCCGATGTGTTGCAAAACGAGTTCATCATTGAATTCAGGACCAATAACAACCCATCGGAAAATTCCTACCGGTTGTTGGATGATGCCGGAAACATCCTTATCGAGCGCAACGAACTAACCGAAGCCAATGCTTCCTATTTGGACACGGTACAACTCAATGGCTGTTATACTTTTATTGTAGAAGATACCGGCAACGACGGGCTTAATTGGTGGGCTAACCCCGACCAAGGGAGTGGTTCGGTTCGCTTCAAGCGACTGTCGGGTACTTTTGTAAAGAATTTTGAACGCGATTTCGGAGGTGGTTTTGTATATCATTTCAGCACTGAATCAACCATTTCAGCTCCCTTTATCGACGATGCGATGAACCTAAAGCTTTATCCCAATCCGGCTAGTAGGATCGTGACTATCGAAGGCAGCGAAGTGGCTCGTTATCGAATTAACTGGTTCAATGTAAGTGGGAAAGAAATGGCAGTCCCCATGAGTCATCAAGCCAGTTCCGTTGAATGCGATATTAGTCAGCTTCCGGCCGGAGCCTACTACATTCGCTTACAAGACGATAAGAGCCATCGGGTGGAAACCATTTTGGTGCAGCCCTAGTCGTTATCGTTTAATCGACCACGAGGAATCATAAAAAGCTTGGTATTCTTGTTTGGAACGTAGCGTTTTTCAGCTTGCATAGTTGGCTATTTGAGGAGAATCCTGTTCAAAAAAGGATTCATTCGAACCTACTCCATTATTCGACTATAGGTTTCCGTTAACGTTTGCAATCTGGTTTGGCACTCAATGTACTGAACGGTTAAATTTTTCAATCTATCGGGCTTACTAAATCGTTTAATTATCCCTAAATTTGCTAGACACGGGAATTAGGCTAAACACTTTATGCAGGAATCATTCGATTATACCAAAATAGAACCGGAGATTAATGTTCTACTAGAAAAACTGCTTTCCAGTAATTCTTGGGGCAAGGATACGAATGCCGAAGGGTTAATTCGAAAAGCGTTCGAAGTAGCATACCTTGCCCATAAGGGTGTTAAACGCAAGTCGGGAGAACCTTATATCATTCATCCTTTGGAGGTTGCTCTTATTGTTTCGACCGAGATAGGCTTAGGGACTAAGAGTGTTGTTGCTGCTTTACTGCACGATGTTATTGAGGATACGGACTATACCCAAGAAGATTTGGCCGCTATTTTTGGCGATCAAATTGCCATCATGGTCGATGGTTTAACCAAATTATCCGATGTCTTTTATCAAGATTATTCCGTTCAGGCAGAGAATTTCAAAAAACTCTTGTTAACGCTTCAGAACGATATCCGCGTTATTTTAATCAAGATTGCCGACCGATTGCACAACATGCGGACTCTTAATTCCATGCCGGTAGAGAAACGCATGAAAATCAGTTCCGAAACCTTGTATTTATTTGCTCCGATTGCTCAGCGGGTCGGATTATACGCCATTAAATCGGAGCTTGAAGATTTGAGTTTTCAATTCCGGCATCCTGAAATTCATCAGGATTTAAGTGAACGGATCAACACCCTTAAAATTCCGGTTCTGAAGCTGTTGCAGCAATTCATCGTTCCCATTGAGCAGCGGTTAAACGATTTAGGATTAAAAGCTGAGGTTAAGTTCGTTTTCAAATCGCCCCCATCGATCTACAATAAAATCAAGTATAAAAAGCAAGCATTCGAAGAGATTCAGGATTTATATCTCGTTCGAATTGTATTCGACTCACTTCCAAGCGTTCCCGATAAAAATACCTGTTGGAACATTTATTCCATTGTAACGGACTTTTATCCTCCTAAACCCGACCGGATTAGGGATTTAATCAGTAATCCGAAAAATAATGGATATCAGGCCTTGCATTTTACGGTCTTAAATACCGATGGGACACAAATTGAAATTCAGGTTCGCTCGCACGACATGGACGTGATAGCTGAGCGAGGGTTTGTCAATTATTGGAACGAGAAAGGGATTAAGAGTCAGGAGAATGTGATTAACGATTGGGTAAAGCAAATTCGATCGGAGTTGGATGAATCGCAAGATGCCTTGGAGTTTGTCGAAGAATTTAAAGCTAATCTTTTCTCTCAGGAGATTCGCGTTTTCACTCATAAAGGACATCTACGTAAACTCCCCAAAGGAGCTACGGTAATTGATTTTGCCTATTCCATTCATTCCGATCTGGGGAATAAATGCATCGGAGCTAAGGTTAATCATAAAATGCTCAGTCGCGATTATGTGCTCAAACAAGGCGACCACATTGAAGTGCTTACTTCCGATTCGCAACAACCCGACGAAACCTGGTTGGATATAGCCAAAACTGCACGGGCCAAATCCAAAATTAAAGAGAGTATTAAAAATAAACGCCGCGAAAAAATTCTGGAAGGAAGTGATTTACTAAAAGAAGTCTTGCTGGAAGAAAAGACCGATCTCGACCCCAATGAATACAATGAGTTGGTTAAGTTTTTTCAGTTCATCGATATCGACGAAGTATATATCGCCTTGGCGAATGAGGAATTAACTTCCGATAGTATTAAGAAGTTTCTAAAACGGAAAGGCCGAAGCCGCCTGATGAATTTCTGGAACATTCAACTTTTTGGGAAACAGAAAGTTGCTACTAGTGGAGGACAAGATCCCTTCCAGTTGGCCAGTTGTTGTAACCCGATACCCGGCGACGACATCATCGGTTTTAAAATGAGCGAGGATCAAACCCAGGTTCATAAACGCGATTGCACCATTGCCACCGACCTAATGTCGCAACAAGGAAACAAACTCGTTCAAGTAAAATGGTCGCGAATTCAGAAAATGTCCTCCAGCGCAGTGATACAGCTTAAAGGACTCGATGCGATGGGCTTAGTATGGCGCGTTACCAAAGAAATTTATCTTTCAAAAGTAAATATGCGAACCATTCGATTCAACTCCCGTCAAGGGATTTTCGAAGGAGAAATCGAGTTATACGTTAGTAACACAGAGGATTTGAACAATCTGATTTTGAAGTTATCGAAAATCAAAGGAATCGAATCGGTTAAACGCATTGACCAATTATCTTCCTAAGAACAAAGTCGAAGCGAATTACCCCATATCAGAACTGAATATCAAGCGTTACTCGGATTCATTAACGTAGGCCCGTCGATTTTTGAATGAATCGTAACATATCGTACATCACTTCGTCGGCAAAGGTTTCTTCAATCAAAGCATATTCCGTTGGGCTGCCTGTTGTAGCATGCTGAAACAAGTGGTTTAAACCCGGATACGTTTGCACGACAACTTGTTTATTTCCGCCTTCTTTCAGGTAGTTAGCAACCAAATCGCGGTTAGGGTCTAAGAGCACTTGCGAATCCATGTCGCCAAAGGCTGCAAATACCGGAACTTTTACAAAAGGAAGATACTCCGAAGGGTTAATCTTCAGAAAAGTTCGAAACCATTCCGACATCACTTGCTGGATAATCATTTCGGTTTGCTGTTTACTCAGGCCGCGCTTTTCAACTTGTCGGGGTAGCAAAAAGCGTCGTTTCTTCTTATAAAACTTCCGCAATTCTTCAACTCCCTCTTCGTATGGCAAATCGGAACCTGCAATTTCGTACAATACTTTTAAATCCTCGATAGTCCGATCGATCTGTTTCATTTCAGCTCCTTCCAACGCTGCAATTTTAGCCGATTGCTGATACAGGATTTCTTCGCCGGAACTCCCCGGGCCGGCCAACATGACGATGAATGCCAAATCGTTTCGTTGGGAGGCAACCATGGGAGCAATCATCCCACCTTCGCTATGACCTATGATCCCAATTTTGCCTGCATCGATATCTTTTCGGTTTTTCAAAAAATCGACAATCGCCGACACATCCGAGGCCAGATCAAAAGTGGTAGCCGTGCTGAATTTACCGGTTGATTCGGCTACTCCACGATCGTCGTATCGAAGCACATTCACTCCATTTCGGCTGAAAAAATCGGCCATGACCCAGAAAGGTTTGTGCCCAAGGATTTCGGAGTTTCGGTTTTGTGGGCCCGAGCCCGAAACCAGAATTACCGTTGGTGCATTCTGATGGTCGCTCACACGAGTAAGTGTTGCGCCCAGCTCTATACCTGCCTCTTGATGAGGAATTTTCAGGAAAAGTTCCTCGTAGGGAAAAGGTGGTTGCGGCTCTTGTGGTCGGGATATGCTGAGGCTCGTAAGACTTTTATGCAGGTCGAGCTTAAACGACATAAAACCTTGTTTCCATTTCCCTTCGATCAAATCGAAGGAATCGTTGAATTTTCCCTCAAAGATTCCCGAGATGGAGGCCACTTCTAGCCACAGCTCCTTGCCATCGATACGGTAGTTGGAAACAGGAATGTCGCTAGCCCCTTGATCGGGACTTTCCATCGTAACCTTCAGAGAATCGCTATTGCTAAGAGCCTCAAAATGAAACCAAATACGAAGTTTTTGGCCCATCGTGTTGAGTTCCCCTTCCCATGAACCCGGAAGGTTTGAAGGATACTGTGCGAATACCGTTGATGAAAGTAAGAGAAAGAGGCTTAGCAATCGGAAACTTTTAAAGAAAGATTGAAACATAGGTACCAGTATTTATTCTGTGAAGGGATAAATTTAAGCGAAAAAGATGGGTAATGGATGAGAAAATCCATGCTTGTTAAATTTTGTTCCCTGCAATTTGATGAACTAATTCGCGAGCATTTGAGGCAATTCCGAAAGAAAATCGGAAGACTTATTTCAGTCTGATTTTTCGATAAATGGAACTGTTCGACGATTTTCGAATCAATACGACCGCGAGCGTAAACAGCAGAATCAGATAGGGGATAAAATACCCATAGTAGTGTTGAATTTTTGCCATGAGGATGAAGTCGTACAGACCATGAGCCAGGAAGGCAAATAGGAAGGCAACTACCAGGTTCGGAATTCGATTTTTTGAATAAAAACGAGCTAAGCCAAACCAATAACCCATTAAAACGCCAAAGGAGGCATGAGCCGGAACAGAGGTAAACGCTCTTACAACACCGGTTTGAAGGCCATGCTGCTGCACATATAGAATATTTTCAACAGCAGCGAATCCCAACGAGATAAACACGGAATAAACAATGCCATCGAATTTCTCATTAAAATCTTTACTCCTCCAAATGAGCAGTAAAAAAACCAGATACTTGAAAAGTTCTTCGGTAAACCCGGCTACGATAAAAGCCTCATAAGCAGCTGACCAGCGATGAGAAAAGGAATCGAATGTTTGAAGAAAAGTTTCGACCCACAGAATGGGGAGGACAGAAAAAGCGCCCGACAAAATAGCCGCCAATAGCATTCGGAAAGGCTCCCGTTCGTATTTATCGCGCAAATAAATGTAGAGCGCAAGAATAAGAATTGGAGCTAATGCCACAATCAGCGACTGCATGGCATTTAGTTACAGGCATTCACCTCGCCGGCTGCATTCAGGAAGCGAAGTTCTCGTGTTAAGGAGTCGCAAGCCAGACGATCGATACTAAAGTCGGTGATGGCTTTGTTAGAAATGGATTTATTGAAACGGGCCGAAAAGACACCTACCCCATTCTGGATGTTCGAAAAGAAGGGGCGTTCCTGAACAATACCTTGCGAAGGACCATTGGTTTCGATATAGCTAACCAAATCTTCACCAGCTACCGAGAAATGGAAATCTAATCCAAGAAATTCGCGGAACAGCACCTCGTCGGAAGGAGTAATTCGCTGCGATACAAACCAATAAAACTCCGTACCGCTAAGGTTCCACTCCAAGAAGTTATACTGCGAGCCCGGAACAAACTCTTTGTTGCGGGTCACTTGATTCCATTCCAATCGCTTATCGACCGAACCATTGGCAGTATGTTCCCGATAGCGGAAATCGATGGTAAGTCCGTACATGAAACCATTCGGATTCAAGGCTATTTCAGCTTTAAAATCAGTATATCCGAACTGATTTGCAAAGCTGACTTTAACTTGCGATGCAGTGGATGGACTCACAACCGATAAGTCGCTGATAAGGGGCGTGTAGGAACTCACCGTATCTTTTCCCGGGATGAGTATCCACAGGTGGTAGTTTCGGTTTGGATTTAAAGCTTCGGTTGTTTTAAACAAACGATTGGTTTCGTAGTAAAATATGCCTGAGTCTTTGTCGATTTCGGTGGTTTCAAAGAGTTGGATTCGATCGGCCTGTAGGATGGTTCCCGCTTGCTCGGGCACCAAGAAAACTTCGGCACTTTCGTAGTAAATGGAATCCTCTTCTCGTGCCATGGTATAGGCATCGACATCGCCTAAAAAGGCTTTATTCAGTTTTACAAACTGCGCGGTATCGGCAGGATTCAGCAGTCCATAAACAACTGCGATATCCTTGTAATCGGCATTAATATCAAAATCGGTTGAACAAGAATGAATGAACAAACCGAGCAGGAAGAGACTTAATAGCTTTAAATTTTTCATAAACGGACCATGAAAAGGCGAAGTATTCTTACTTTCGCCTCGCAAATGTATTGAAATAATGTAATAAACATAACCATGTCGTATCATAATCAAGTAAGAAGAATTACCACGCATGTTTTGTCGGAAATGAAACTGCGCAATGAAAAAATAGCCATGTTGACGGCCTACGATTTTTCGATGGCACGCATTATTGATGCCGCTGGAATCGATGTCATTTTAGTAGGCGACTCCGCATCGAATGTCATGGCAGGTTATGAAACCACTTTACCCATTACCCTCAATGAAATGATATACCATGCTGCATCGGTAGTACGCGCGGCTAAACGTTCGTTGGTGGTCGTGGATATGCCTTTTGGTACCTATCAGGGCAACTCGAAGGAGGCATTATCCTCCGCTATTCGTATCATGAAGGAAACAGGAGCCCATGCAGTTAAAATGGAAGGCGGAGCCGAGATTCGCGAATCGATAGAGCGCATCCTCTCGGCAGGTATCCCGGTGATGGGTCATTTAGGATTAACCCCTCAATCGATTCATAAATTCGGCACCTACGTAGTTCGGGCAAAAGAAGCCGAAGAAGCGCAAAAATTGCGCGAAGACGCCAAATTATTGGAGGAAGCGGGCTGCTTCGCGTTAGTAATGGAAAAGATTCCAGCCAAGCTCGCAGGCGAAGTAAGTGAAAGCCTGAAAATACCTACCATTGGAATCGGTGCAGGTCCTTATGTAGATGGGCAAGTGCTCGTAATTCACGATATGTTAGGAATTACGCAAGAATTTTCGCCTCGGTTTTTACGTCGATACCATAATTTATACACCGAGATTCAAGGAGCGGTTCAGAACTACGTGAAGGATGTAAGAAGCAACGACTTTCCAAACGAATCGGAAATGTATTAATCAAACCGATTCGAATTAGGAACTATGTCATTGTCGGAAAAAGATATTCTATACCTGGATAATCACCTCATTATCGTTCACAAAAAGCCGGGAGAACTTGTCCAGGTCGATCAAACTGGAGATTTATCGCTCGAGGAGAAGGTGAAGCAGTACCTTAAGGTTCGGTTTCAGAAACCGGGCGATGTTTTTTTAGGGGTAATTCATCGAATCGATCGTCCGGTGAGTGGTGCCGTGGTTTTTGCCCGAACTTCGAAAGCTTTGGTTCGGATGAATGAACTCATTAAGAAGGGCGGGATGAAAAAGATTTACTGGGCCATCGTGAAGCAAGCTCCCCAACCCGAATCGGCTGAGCTACGTCATTTTTTGCTTCGTAACACGCGCCTGAACAAAACCACCGCCTTCGCTACTCCCCGACCCGATGCAAAGGAATCGGTTTTAGCCTATCGAACCATCGCACAATCGGACCGCTACTTTCTGCTCGAAATTGATCTAATCACCGGACGCCACCACCAAATCCGCGCGCAGTTAGCTTCCATCAATTGTCCCATTCGTGGCGACTTAAAATATGGTTTTCCGCGTTCCAATACCGATGGAGGCATCGATTTACACGCCAGACAGGTTAGCTTTATTCACCCGGTTAGCAAAGAGTTGCTCAACATTACATGTCCCGTTCGGAACGACGTCTTGTGGAAAAGTTTTGAACAGTCGGTCGTTTAGCCACCCGTTTTTATATTTTTAGGCTTCTTAAAAAGATTCATGGATTTTATTGAAACGAACATAAACGAAGGGACCCGAAAAGGTTGGATTGAAGTTATTGCCGGTTCGATGTTTAGCGGAAAAACAGAAGAGCTCATCCGACGATTAAAACGTGCACGCTTTGCACGTCAAAAAATTGAAATATTCAAACCCCGAATCGATACCCGCTATTCCGACGAGCAAGTTGTTTCGCACGACGAAAATGCAATTCATTCCACTCCTGTCGATTCATCCAGAGCCATTCTGTTGTTGGTAGGCGACGAAGATGTGGTTGGGATCGACGAGGCTCAATTCTTCGACGAAGGCTTAGTTGAGGTGTGCAATGAATTGGCAAATAGAGGAATACGGGTTATCGTAGCTGGGCTCGACATGGACTACACGGGTAAACCCTTTGGTCCGATTCCCGATTTATTGGCATCGGCTGAATTTGTAACTAAGGTGCATGCCATTTGTGTTCGTTGTGGAAATCTAGCGCATCATTCGCATCGTTTAGGAGCCGATAATAAGCTCGTTTTATTAGGCGAAAAGGACACCTACGAACCCTTGTGCCGGTCCTGTTTTCAAAAAGCAATGAAAGCGTCTCAAGCTAAAAATCGCGCTTCATAGCCATTGCTTTCATCTCCGGAGGCATTTTTTCAATCGCATATCGTAAGGCAGTTCGAGGCATGTTTGCTTTGTTTTTTACTACAAAATTGAAGACTTCTTCTTCATAGTGATTGGTATTCACTTTTAATAACCATCCATAGCCTTTTTGCACCATATCCTCTTGATCTTCAAGCAATAAACTGGCAATCGTCATAATCTCCTTATAAAACAGACCTTTCCGAGCCGGTACGATAAGCGAAACCGCTGCTGCTCTTCGCATCCATAAATTCTCCGACTGTGCCCACCGAAATAGTTCAGGCAAGTACTCCGGATACTGCAACAAAAAGGCTCCAACACTTTGATTACAAAATGTATCGCAAGTAGCCCAGTTTTTAATGTAGCGGTCAATCCACGATTCAAAGAGTTTGAAATCCTCTGGTAAAAATTCCTTTTTCCGCTTAAAGCACCAATGGCAGGCAATGAAACTCTCCTCGAGTTTACCGGAACCAAACAAGGCCTCACAATGGTTAAAAACCTCACTTTTAGGTTCTTTCTTTAGTTCAAAGTAATATTCCTGTGCAATGCTCTTTACGCGTGCCGCTTTAACCCCGTACACATCCATCTTTTCTTTGAAGTACCGCTGGCTCGATTGACGGGTTGTTTCGTCGGAGGCGTTCTGTAAACTTTCTTTAAGTGAGTCGATTAAATTGAAATTCATAGAATTTGATTGCGTTAATATTGGAAAAGAATTGAGGGACGAAGGTAAGTTAACCCCAATGTAACAAAGCTTTTTATAATTTGCTCAGCTCATCGAAGGAGATATCCAGCAGTTCGAAATTCTCGTAACCGGTATAGTTGTAGTGCCACCATTCGCTCGGCAAAACTTCAAAACCATGTTGTTTCATGGCATCGATTAAGATCGATCGGTTCTTAAGTGCCTCAGCCGATGCAGCAGGATAATCGGCGGCAGCTTGTTCGGTAAAATCGTCGAACAAGGTTGGCATTTCCAATTCCTCGCCACTATTCACGTCGATTAAACTTACATCGACCGCACAAGCGGTATTATGCACCGAACCTTTCCAGGGAGCAGCCACGAACAGCGTATCGGGATACACTTCGTAGAACCTAAGGGTAACAGCATAGGGACGGTAGGCATCGTAAACTTTAAGAGCCAGACCTTGCGCGTGTAGGTCGGTTTGCACACGAGCGAGAGCCTCGGCGGCGGGCTTGCGCAAATAGGCTTCTGCCGAAGGATAAACAGCTGTTCCGGTGAAATTATTCGTGCTTGCATAGCGAATATCGAGTTGTAAATCGGGCATTAAATCGATGAGATTTACCAATTCGGCATCGGGGTTGGCCGCAAGCTCCGCTTGATAATCTTCGATATTATTTAAAATATCGAGCTTAAAAGGATTCCGCGGGTCAGTAGGATTAGTGCAAGCATTCAGGATTAAAAATGCCACTAATCCAATAATCCATTGGTTTGTCGATTTCATTCTTAATGTCATTTCTTTGATTTTTAAGGGTTTAAAATGTGTTCATTAAACAATCGTCATCGGTAATCAGAGATTTATTGCTTCTCTTTTTACAGAAGAAATGTTGATTCCATCTCGTAAACGCCTAAAGAACTGGTGTTAGCAATACATGGTGGATCAGTGCTTCGTTTATGACACCATCCATATTTTCATTCCAATCCTCAAAGCTTAACCGAAAGGTATTGGTTCCTTGCTTAAGGTATATGGGTCTGAGGTTCGTATAGCCTAAGTCGAACCATTCCTTTTCGCCCCGTTGCGGGAAGACGAAAATACCCTGGTAAGCATCGTTTACGTATAGACTCCTTATTGCACAATTATTATCGGTGTTCCAGGGGCCAGTGCCATTAGCATACCGAAATGATACCCAATAATGACCAGATTCCGGCACGTTATACTCCCAGCTAAGCGATCGTTGGTTGGTTTGATCAATTAGCGTGAAAGGGCCTTTAAATTTCATGAGGCTTTCCTCCGAACCAAATGGTATTGCATCTCCTAACTCGATTTGAATGAAATCAGTCTTATCTAACAATAAATGTGGTTCTGAGAGGAAGGATTCCCATCCATCGGCGTTCACTTGTTTGGCAGTCCATTCACCCTTTAGTTGCGTCGTAAAACGAATGGAATCCGCGAAAGAGGCATGCAACCGTCCGTTTCGAAACACCTGAAAAGTAGCACCGGTGGAATACGATTCTACGGTGAAAGAATCGGAAGTAGCATGAATTTCCGGTATGGTTGGAGCGAAGGTGTTTTCGACCCGATTAATGGTTTGATGGGGCATTTCCTCCTGATTTAACTCAATTCGAATCGAATGATTCCCGGTTAAATTGGAAGGGAAAAATGGCGTGGTCAACAAGGTATCGTTCAGGTAAAAAGCTTTGATTTGATTCCCAAAGCCCGAAACTTGTATGGATAGCGTAGCATCGCGGTACTTGAAATTCCGTAAACTGCGCTCACCACGGTAAGATTCCGGTACCGAAGGATTGAAGAGTATGCCTTCGGGAGTCAGTTCAATTCCGATAAAAACTCGATAAACCATTGCCAGGTTTCCGGCAATACTCCACAACATTCGGTGCGAATTGATTTCGGTTCCCTGAAAATCGCCATTTCCTGCTTGCATGTTTTCGTAATTCGAAAGAAAAAGAGCGGTGGGTCGATACAAGGTAGCCAGACCATGTTCGAGAACCTTTTCATTTCCGGTTTTAGCAGCCGCCCAATTCCAATAAGCCTGGACAAAAGGCCAAACCGCATCGTTGTGGTAGGGAGGAATCCCTGGAATTTGCGGATAAAAGCAACTAGCACCAAAAGGTGTTAGTGGTGCATTGGCCATAATTTGAGCCGCTTGAGAGCTATCGGCAATACCGAACAAAATACTCAAGGATTCGCCTAAGGTTTCGAACTTGTCGGTGGTGTACAGGTGATGACGACCATAGCGAAACGAAGCGTAATAGGAATTATCGCTGAGCCATAAGGCTTCGTTGATGGCTCTTTTAATTTTTTCTGCTTCTTCTTCATAAGTGGTAGCATGTAGGCCTAATTCCGCAGCCATCTGGGCGGCAATTTTATTTGCCTGATAATGAACTGCATTTGTTCCTAGGTTTTCGGAGTGGTAGATATCGGCATTATCAGCCCATTTCGGATAGCTTTGTTCGCGCCAATCTAGAAAGGAGGATTCTCCTTTCAATAATCCACTGGAGCTGAATAAGCTTAAACGATCGTCGGCCAGGCTTTTAGCAATCACCTCATAAGCTTCCTGCAACCAATTCCGGTCGCCTGTAAAACAATACAGTTCCCAGGCCGCCAAAGCCCATGTGGTTCTGTCGGACGAAATCGGCCAGGCACCACCCGAGCCGGTATCTTGGATAATACCCTTGTGGTTTACCTTCTTCCTCAAGCTGTTAATCGCTACCTCGGGTTCCTGCATTGCAAAAGCGAGTAAAATACTGTAAGAAATATCGCGCGTCCAAACCCCACCCCACTTAGCACCGGTACGGAGGGTACTGTCGGGCTCAATAGCAAGCAAGCCCTCCTCCTGCGAGAGGTTAAAAAGCGCATCGACCAATAATTGCGGCGATTCATACTGTGGCTTTTGGGAAAGGTCGAGCTGCAATTCCCAGGTTTTGGTCGCATCGTCCTGAACTTGATAAGGATTCAAAACCAAATCGATGCGGTATAGTCCGCTATCGTTAACTGCTTCGAGACCTAAGCCTTTGTTACTCAGATTCACGAAATCCCAGCTCAGTGGCAAGCTGCTACCGGCAATAAAAACTCCTTTGAAATCGCTGGCTGCAATGCGTTGCCCATCAAAACTAGTATAGTAGCCGTCGCGTTCGAAGGCTTCTAAAACCGGAGAAAAGTCGAGGTAAAAGGTGTAAGGATAATTAGCCGGAAGAAATCCCGGTTCATCAACGTCGGGCTTCGATTCGGGCTTTTTCCCAAATTGGATAACAGGCGACTCGTGTTCATCCTGAATCCAAATCCAGTGATTCACTCCTACCGGCAATTCATTATCTTTTTCATTAATCGAGAATTTGAATTGAATCAGTCGGGAGTAATTTTCCGCTGCCGGACTTTGGTAGTTGGATACGATTTGGGTTGCAGAGAGCGCTTTAGCTTCAAAACTCCCTTGTTTTACTGAATTAGCAGTAAGGGAAAAATCCTCCGATTGATACAAGAAAGAATCCCTTTGCTGCGGGTTGCATTGAATGAACAGGAAGGTTGAGAAGATCAGGATTAAGCGAAGTTGTTGAAGGGTCATAATCATTATTAGATGCTGAATATTAATCTTTGACTATTGAGTTAATCGATCCAGATAATGGAATTTCCGGTGCCCCATTCATTTGGTTCCCAGAGCGGATTATCCGGGTCGAGAAAGTGTTCATTTCGGATGACGAATTTATAGAGGTGCTTTCCTTTCGCAAGATGTACGGGAAGAATCCATCCTTCGTAATCGCGAATCATCGGATAGCCGGGGAATGCCCAATTATTGAAACTTCCGGTTAAATAAACCGCTTCTTCATCGAGGTATCCCGTTAAGTAGAAGGTATAGTTTGGTTCGATAAACAACAAGGAATTAATGTAATCGCCTTCGCCTGTTTGTAAGGGATTGCCCGGATCGATAATCCATTTCCCATCGACTACAAATTTGTATTCATATTGACCGGGAGGCAGTACATAATCGATGTACCATCCTTCGGAGGTAGGATGCATTAAAAATTCATTCGGACTCCAGTTATTGAAATTACCTGATAAAACCACTTGGTTGGCATCCGAAAAGCCGTGAAGATGAAAGCGATGAATCGGGCCAAAGCTCACAATAGAATTTTCATTTCCGAAAGCATCTTCACGCACATCCGGGTTATGCGGATCGACCATCCAGTTTCCATCTACGATGAATTTGTAACCATAGGTTCCTTCGCGCAAGTAAACAGGCAAAGCCCAGCCCTCTGGAGTTTTCTCCAACTCACATTGACGATCGTCCCAAAAATTAAATGTACCGGCCAAGAAAACACGCCTAGCTTCGGTGAATCCTAGTAATTCAAATAAGAAATTCGTCCTGTAATACACCGAATTAAAGCCATCGAACTCATCTTCTTCTTTAAGTCGATTATCGCTATCGTGCTCCCAATTGCCATCGGCTATGAATTTATAAAGATGCTTACCCGGTTCCAGGATAAGGGCGACTTCCCAGAAATCGCCTTTCTTTTCCATTGCCAAGTCCATGGTGCTCCAATTATTAAAAGTCCCACTCAAGTAAACCTGATTAGCACGTCGAAAACGGTCGGTTCGAAATAGGGTTCGTCCATCTTCCAATTCATAAATATGATCCAGCTTTGAATGATTAAAACCAAAACTGGCGGGAGGTGGAGGTGCAGGATTGGTCCAGTTAGTTTCGACCATGAGCGGACCGACCTTAATGAAGCTTTTCCCCTCGAGCGGTTTTACCAGAACCACTACCCCATCGTTCCCTACGCTTACTTTCCAGTCTCCCGATTTGGACAAGTCCGAATAATTCTTGCTTCGGATAGCATGCTGAACCGCAGAATCTAACTGAAAGGATTCCGATAAGGATTGCAATTGCTCTTCACTCATTTCGGAACGGATTTTTAACGTAATCTCGTTGTTGTCGATGGTTATAAAGGACTCATATTGAGCATTGATTCCTAGAGCAATATGGATCAGAATCAACAGGCTTAGTAATCGGAATAGTTTATTTTTCATGATGCATTGCAATTATTCTACTCATAGGTTTTCTTGAACTTAAAGAGCTTCAGCGTTTAAACGGAATTATCCAAAGTTGTTTCTTTTTCAAATTGATTAGTAGTTCACCTTGTTCCATAAAATCGAAGCCTAACATTCCTTTTAAATGGCTGCCATAGGCTTCGTTCATGGCACCAAAACTACCCAGGAGAACTGGGAAATCGATGATTTCAAATTCGTTGAATTGAACCCGATTTACTTTACCTAAAAGTACTTCTTTTTGATGAGCTCCGGCTCCAACTAGATTCACTTTTCGTTCAATTCGAATTTGTTTCATGGCTCGTTTCGGCAAACGGGAATCGAGGAAACTCATTTCGGCTGCCGTATCGAAACAAACCGACATTTTTTTACCTCCAATTTCGAGCTTAAGGCAAATTAAATCGTGGTAATAATTCACGGGAATAGTTTTCGTATTGGCAAGCTTAAAAGGTAATTCGGCTAAGGGTTCCCCATCTGAATTCAAAACATATAAATCGATGTAATTGGCTTTCAGATTGATGAGAAAAGCAAAATCCTTTAAGACATCTACCCCTAATAGACCAATCACCTTAAGTCCTCTTTTATTCTCGATATGCCCCAGATCGACCAGCGAAGTTTTCAGCGTATGGAAGGTAATGGCTCCCAGGTACAAACTATCAATCCATTTGCGGTAAAGCATTCCGGTGGAGCCAGTTATTCCGCCCGTTTCGGTCTGATAAACAGGCTCGTAGTCGCGGAAATAGGATTTATTGAGCACCAGGCCCGGAGCTCCGGTATCGAGTATCAAGTTACCGGAAACTCCATCTACAATGGCCTCCAAATAAAGGAGTCGTCCCGCACGCTTGAGTGGAATACGAATCGTATTGTCTTTGCTAATCCAGGTCGTTTCGTTTCTATCCTCGGCCTTTTCGGCAATACTTAACAGGTGAAGGTTTGCACTCCATAGAGGAGTTACCACATTCGTGAAGACGAGTAAACTGAAACAGAACACCAAGCATTTAATCCTATATGAAATGAGGAATTCTCTGAGGATGTTGTTGGATAGATTCACAATGATTCGTTTCTGTTAAATGGCACTAAGATAGAAGAATATGCCTAAGCTCCGAAGCCAAGACGCCAGCATCCTCATTAAAAGTGTTCAAGCATCCGGTGTCATGCAAATAGTCCGTTTTGCGAAGCAACATCCCTTTCGTTTATCTTTTAACATAATCGAGCTTAATCGTTAAAAGTTGCTACAAAATATATTGTCTAATCGCATTTTTTTATAGACTTTCGTCGTGCCTGATTTGAGCGCATAAAAGAAGATAAAACGATAGCATCAATTCAAATTTAAATAACAAAAGCATGGAAAAGAGTAAAGTCTTTGAAAGATTACAATTAAAGGAACTTAACCCCGGAGTAAGTACCGGCGCAGTATGGCATGAATCGAATGGTCAGATTACAGCCTCTTATTCCCCCATCGATGGAAGCTTAATTGGAAAGGTTCAAAATGCATCGATCGACGATTATGAAATGGTAATGCAAAAAGCTCAGGAAGCTTTCAAGGTATGGAAATCGGTACCAGCACCCCAGCGAGGTGAAGTAGTTCGTCAAATTGGCTTGGCCTTGCGCGAGTACAAGGAAGATCTCGGTTACCTGGTAACCCTTGAAATGGGGAAGATTTATCAGGAAGGTTTGGGCGAAGTACAAGAGATGATCGACATTTGCGATTTTGCTGTAGGTCAAGCTCGTTTGCTCAATGGATACACCATGCGTTCCGAACGTCCGAATCATCGCATGTACGATCAGTACCATCCACTCGGCATCGTAGGTCTGATTACTTCTTTCAACTTTCCGGTGGCTGTATGGGCCTGGAATAGCATGATTGCAGCCATTGCAGGCGATGTGGTTGTTTGGAAACCCAGCTCTAAAACTCCACTTACCGCTGTGGCAATTCACAATATCATTGCCGATGTGTTACGGAAAAATAATGTACCCGAAGGTGTATTCAATATGATGGTAGCCAAATCGGATGTTTTGGGCGATAACTTCGTTGCCGACCGCCGAATTCCGCTGTTTTCTGTAACCGGATCTACCGCTGTTGGTCAGCATATTAACGAAATCATTGGTCGTCGTTTAGGTCGTTCCATTATGGAGTTAGGAGGTAACAACGCTGTTATTATCAGTAACATGTCGAACCTCGAGATGGCTATTAAATCGGTTGTTTTTGGAGCGGTTGGTACTTGCGGACAACGCTGCACCTCCACTCGCCGATTAATCATTCACGAAGATGTGTACGACGAAGTAGTTGGAAAATTGAAGCAAGCTTATGCAAGTGTGAGCGAGAAAATTGGTAACCCATTCGAGGAAAATACGTTAGTAGGTCCTATGATCGATGAAACCGCCGTTCGCAACTTCGCCAATGCGGTAAAAAAAGCACAAGAAGAAGGTGGAAAAGTATTATTTGGAGGAGAAGTGTTAGCCAATCAGTTTGCTACTCCTAATTATGTAGTTCCCACCCTGATCGAAGCAGAGAATCATTTCGAAATTGTACAGGAAGAAACCTTTGCTCCTATTCTTTACCTGATGAAATACAAAACCATCGAAGAGGCTATTGAGCTGAATAATGGTGTACCTCAAGGTTTATCGTCGAGTATTTTTACCCTCAATATTCTCGAATCAGAGCGATTCCTTTCCGAAGGAGGTTCCGATTGCGGTATTGCCAATGTGAATATCGGAACATCAGGCGCTGAAATCGGGGGTGCTTTTGGTGGTGAGAAAGATACCGGTGGTGGACGTGAATCAGGTTCCGATTCCTGGAAAGCGTATATGCGTCGTCAAACCAATACCATTAACTATGGTACTGACTTGCCACTCGCACAAGGCATTAAATTCGGATTCTAAGCTTATTTGATCTCAATTGAAATTGAAGCGGATAGAAGCTCGATTACCGGGCTTTCTTCCGCTTTCTTTTTTCAACCGGTTTGGTTTTTTCATCGTACAATCGTTCGTATAAATCGCGTCGGCCCATTTGAAGCAAATCAGCATGAATCTCTTGTCGGTATTCCCTTTTATACCAGAAGAAAAAGCGGCGCTGTGCTAGTTTTTGCTTGGTCGATTTAGCTGTAAACACCGGCTGTAGTGTATATGGATGAACGCCTGTATAATAAATCTCGGTGGCAACGGTCATCGGCGTTGGAGTAAAATCCTGTACTTGTTCCAATCTAAAATCGAGTTCTTTCGTTTCAACTGCGAGCTTGGCCATATCTTCCGGCATCGAACCCGGATGACTCGAAATGAAGTAAGGAATCAATTGTTGCCTTAACCCGGCTTCCCGATTCATTGTTTCAAAGATCTTTCGAAATTTGTAAAAGAGTTTGAACGAAGGTTTACGCATGATTTCCAACACCTGGTCGCTGGTATGCTCCGGTGCAATCTTTAATCGACCACTCACGTATTTCTTTACCAACTTTTCGACGTATTCTTTTTTATCGGGTTCGAGTTCTCCGTTCGAATCGAAGAACATATCGTAGCGTAATCCGCTTCCGATAGTTACTTTCTTGATGCCTTTTACTTGTGAAACGGCATCGTACAACTCAGTCATCGGTTGATGATTGGTATCAAGGTTACTGCAAACTTTCGGATAAATACACGACGGACGTTTGCAGTTCATGCAAATCTCGAGTCGCTTTCCTTTCATCCGATACATATTAGCCGAAGGACCGCCAATATCGGAAATATGCCCTTTAAAATCAGGGAGCATGGCAATTGCTTCTGCTTCTTTCAGAATGGATGTTTGTGAGCGACTGGCGATAAATTTACCCTGATGAGCTGAAATAGTACAGAAGCTGCATCCTCCAAAACAGCCCCGATGAGAGTTGATGGAGAATTTGATCATTTCGTAAGCAGGGATGCGGCCTTTGTTATGATAACGAGGGTGTGGTAAACGAGTGTAAGGCAGATCGAAGGATTCATCCATTTCCTCTTCTTCCATTGGCGGATAAGGAGGATTAATGACCAAAATCGACTCTCCTACCCTTTGGAACAATCGACGGGCCTTCAGCTTGTTGGATTCTTCCTCGATGTATCGAAAATTTTGAGCATACTTGATTTTATCGGCCAGGCAAACTTCGTGTGAATGTAAATCTAGGTTTTGCCATTGCTTCATTCCCGGAATTTGCGATTCTTCTTGAACTAGAAAAGCGGTCTGCGGGATATTCTTCAAATTCGATAAAGGAATCCCTTTCATCATGAAACGGACCAACTCTTTGAGTGGTTGCTCGCCCATACCATAAATAAGCATATCGGCTCCACTATCGACCAGAATGCTCGGACGCAGCTTATCTTGCCAGTAATCGTAGTGTGTAACCCTGCGCAAAGAAGCTTCGATGCCTCCCAACACAACAGGCACATCGGGAAAGAGTTCTTTTAGAATTTTGGTATACACCACCGTTGGATAATCGGGTCGATAACCATATTGATTTCCAGGTGTATAGGCATCGTCGTGTCGTAAACGCTTATTCGCCGTATAGTGATTCACCATCGAATCCATTGCCCCGGCAGTGACACCGAAAAACAGACGAGGCACACCTAGTTTTTTAAAATCGCGCCAATCGTCGCGCCAGTTGGGTTGCGGTACAACGGCCACTTTGAGACCCATTTTTTCGAGTAGGCGGCCAATAACGGCGGCTCCAAAAGCTGGATGGTCAATGTAGGCATCGCCCGTGAAAAGGATTACATCGATATACTCCCAACCCAGCGCATCGACCTCCTTTTTACTGGTAGGAAGCCAACGTTTTACATCGTATAGAGAGGAGCTCATACTAAGGCTTTAATTGCTTAACGAACTGCTTTTTAAACTTCTCTACCTTAGGAGCTACTACAGCACGACAATAACCTTGATTCGGGTTTTTCGCAAAGTAATCGTGGTGATAATCTTCGGCAGTATGGTAATTGGAAAGTGGACGAATCTCGGTGACAATTGGATCGGACCAATACCCGGAATCATTGGCTTTTGTGCGGCTCGCCTCAGCCTTGCGTTGCTGTTCTTCGTTGTGATAAAAAATAATCGACTTGTACTGCTCACCAATGTCCATCCCTTGTCGATCGAGAGTAGTCGGATCGTGGATTTTCCAGAAGACATCTAAAATTTCTTCATAACTGACAATGCTTGGATCAAAGACAATTCGAACAACTTCGATGTGCCCGGTAATTCCGTCGCATACCAGCTTGTAGGTTGGTTCAGGATGATGGCCACCGGCATAACCCGGCTCGACTCGTATTACTCCATTCATGGCTTCGTAAACAGCCTCAACACACCAAAAGCAGCCTGCTCCCAGCGTTGCTTCGTGATAATCGTTTTTTTGGATACTATTCATTTTTTTTTCTAGCGGTTTTACTTGAAAGCCAGTCAAAATCAGCATCCCCAAGAGAGCCGATAATGAAATGCTTATTACTGGATTCTTTCGTTTCATTCGTGCGAATCTATCATTTTTTCACCTAACACAAATGCCCTCTTCAATGTTTGACTACCTAAGGAATAGTTCTATTTTTGGTAGCTTATTTAACAAACAACTTTCGATCGATGAAGAAATTCTTTGGAATCAGCATCTGGCTGCTTATTTGGTTCAGTGTTCAACCCATGCTTGCGCAACAAGGAACACAATTACCCACCTTAGAGAACTGGTTACAGGAATACCGTTTTTTTGGACGTTCCGTTCGTGGAATCAATTCCATGGCCGACGGACTCCATTACACCAGTCTCGTTGGACGTGGAACCGTAATACAACGTTCGGCTTACGAAACGGGGCTTGCGGTAGATACTCTTTTCAACTTAAAAGATATCGAGGAGGCGGGCTTTGAATCAATCGACGATTACTCCTTCAGTTCCGATGAACAGCAAATTCTTCTTGCTACTCAGATCGAACCCATTTATCGCCGGTCTTTTACCGCACAATACTACATTTTCAACCGCGATTCCAAAAAACTCATCCCTCTTTCGAACCAGGGTGCCCAGCAATTGGCAAGCTTCAACCCGAAGGGTACGCATGTCGCTTTTGTACGCGAGAATAATATTTTCTTAGTCAACTTGAACGATTACACCGAAACTCAAATCACCTTCGACGGGGAAAGAAATAAAATCATTAATGGAGCACCCGATTGGGTTTATGAAGAAGAATTTGGATTTAGTCAAGCTTTCCATTGGTCGGAAGGTGGCGACAAAATTGCTTTCATTCGGTTCGATGAGCGGGAAGTAAAAGAATTTGGAATGACAATGTTTGCCGGTCAGGCCCCTGAATTGTCTTCTAATCTTTTATATCCGGAACACCGGGTTTGGAAATATCCCAAAGCGGGCGAAGGAAATTCCATCGTAAGCGTGCATGTCTATGACATAAATTCTGGCAAAACAACGAACATGGATATCGGCTCAGAAACCGACCTGTACATTCCCCGCATAAAATGGACTCGTAAAAATGATGTTCTTTGCATTTACCGACTGAATCGTCTTCAAAATGAACTCGAACTTTTAAGTGCCAACGCAATGACTGGTCAGTCACATGTTTTTTATAAAGAAACCAATGCAGCCTATCTTTCTGAGGAATATTTCGACGATTTATATTTTTTGCCAAATGGTAAAGAATTTATTTGGTTAAGCGAGAAAAGCGGCTTTACCCATTTGTATTTACATCAGATCGATGGAAAAGAACTAAGAGCATTGACTCAAGGTTCGTTCGATGTTACTGAATTCGTTGCATACGACGAAAAAGAGCAACGTGTTTATTATCAATCTGCGGAAGAAAGTCCCTTGCAGCGAGGCATTTACTCGGTAAATTTAAAGGGAAAGAGAAAAAAGACCCATCATCACGAAGCTGGCTGGAATAACGTCCAATTCAGCAAAAGTTTCGAATATTTCATTTTAACACATTCCACGGCAAACACCCCCTACACATACACCTTATGCAATAAAAAAGGAAAAAAAATCCGAGTGTTAGAAGATAATCAAGCATTAGTGACTACCCTATCGGAGTATCGATTCAATGCGAAAGAATTCTTTGAATTTACTACCAGCGATGGTATTACCTTGAATGGTAGCATCATTAAGCCCATCGATTTTGATCCCGGAAAACACTATCCCGTTCTCATGACCCAATACAGCGGCCCTAATTCTCAGCAAGTTGTCGATCGGTGGAGTTTTGGTTGGGAGCAAATTATGGCGGCTCAAGGTTATTTAATTGTAACTGTCGATGGCCGAGGTACCGGAGCACGCGGCGAAGCTTTCCGCAAATCGACTTATTTACAATTAGGCAAATACGAAACGATCGATCAAATTGAAGCTGCTAAGTATTTGCAAACCTTATCCTATGTCGATGGAGAGCGAATCGGCATTTGGGGTTGGAGTTTTGGAGGATTTGTATCGACCTTAGCGCTTATGAAGGGAGAAGGAATTTTCAAGGCGGGCATTGCGGTTGCACCGGTAACCAATTGGAGATATTACGATAATATTTATACCGAACGTTTTTTGCGCACACCGCAAGAAAATGCAACAGGTTATGATGAGAATTCGCCCCTCTTTTTTGCTGATCAATTGGAGGGTAATTATTTACTCATTCATGGCACAGCCGACGACAACGTTCATTGGCAGAACGCTGCAGAGCTAGCGGAGCGCTTGGTGCAAGCCGATAAAGATTTCGAGATGTTTTATTACACGAATCGGAATCATGGCATCTACGGAGGGAACACTCGCTACCATCTTTATAAAAAGAAAACGCGCTTTTTGTTAGAGAATTTATAGTTAATCGCGAGCGATTCGATTTCCTTCCAGTCGCATTAAACTGATGATTTCGTTTTCTAAAAAATAGCGATAAGGAATCCGATGATAACCTGCGAATTGCGATAATTCGTATTGACGGGCGGAATCGGCCTTGAACTTCAGCAATTTGCCATCCTCGTGCTCTGTGAAAGTGGGCGATGGATTGGGGAAATCCAATGTGGCCGGCTGAAATCGAATCGGATCGAATTGACTTATTTCAGTGGCAATTTGTTTCGCTAACCAGGCCTTACCGGAGGAGAGGTAATGTTCCGTAGGATATTCTTCATAAAACTGATCGGAAGGAAAGGCTGTTAGCGCTTCAATTATGCGAACGTTTGGTTGCTCGTATCGTTCTTTTATTTGCCTCTGAGCAGCTAAGAGCAAACGGGGTATTTCCGGGCCAAGCAGATCATGGATACGGTCAACATTGGCTGGCATAATCACCATAACTACGTTCCAGCCGCGCGACGACGCAATGGCTACGATGTCGTCGAAGGCTTCGAATCGAACCTTGGCTTGTGGATAAGGATCAAAAGCGTAAGCTTTTATCAAACCACTGCATTTGTCGGTGAGATACCAATTCTTCGAGCCATCCGATTTGGTAGGAAACTGCCGATGCACCACTTCCTGTTCCCATTCATGAACGGTATTGAAGGGAAAGGAATAGGGAATAGTGAACGGACTGGTTCGCCAAATTTGATCGACCAAAAGCTTCCTTTCAGATTCACTTTTTTTGTCGTAGGCACTAAGGGCAAAAAGGAATCGTCTCAATAATTTAGGATACTGAGGATTCATCATCAAGTCTTGAACCGCGTACGAGGTTTCCACCTTAGATTGAAGCCAAAAGGCGCCAAAAGAGCGAAGGTTTACTTCCAGTACTAATGTCTGTAGTGGCGCATCGGGAGGAATATTTTGTACGATTGAACGAAACATACCGGCATGCAAATAGCCTTTATTGATGGCATTAACTTCTATTTCAGGATAATAAAGCTGAAGATAATCGCTAATCGCTTTGTACGAAGTATCCTTCCCCCAATAGAAATAATTAGAGGAAGAACTCAACAGTAAAACCTCTGTTGAATCTTGGTAGCGTGCAAGCGAATCGAGCAAATCGGCATGTTTGCTTACATCGTTTGTCCAGTTTGTATGCACATAGATCTCGTTCATGCTCACCAATAGAGCCAATATTACAAGGAAGCGTATAATAAAATAGCGACTTTTTTTCATGAAGAATACCCTTAAATAGTAATAGGAATAACCCGAAGATTATTTTCGCTTGCCTGTTTCATTTGCTTACTTTCCGAAGAAATTATCCTGTTTTTAGTTCAAGTGCGAAGATAATGAAGTGAATGATATCAAAGTCGATTTTTATTCCATTGCGCCAACACCGATGCAATCCGTTTCAAATTTGATGGGATTGTAATCAGTACTTGATTAGCCCCCATTGAATCATGCTTCCCTGGCTTCTTTTGTTTTTTCAATCTCAAGCATAAACCCATGAAGCCAAAATGGTTCCCCCCTTTTCTAGCTTATCCGATTAACACATTCATTTTTAGATTGATTAACGCTATTCACTTTCAAATTAAATCTTTTTGTAAATGGAATAATCAAAGGGAAAAAGAATTAATTTTGTCGAGCTTTAATCGGGGTATAGCGCAGCTGGTAGCGCGCTACGTTCGGGACGTAGAGGTCGGGCGTTCGAGTCGCCCTACCCCGACCAATAGGCCAATCAAAAAAACGCAAAAGCTCGCAAACCTCAGTGTTTACGGGCTTTTTTGTTGATAGCGGTATTCAATTGATATCAATTAATACCAATGTTTAGTGCACCTATTCGTGTACCAAAAATAAATTCCTACTTTTGAGGTCAACGAAAACGCTGTAATTAATTGAATTAATTACAGTTAAGTGCATTTTCTATTTGGTTTTTTGCTCGTGAAAAGGGGTCGAAATTGGTGGTTCTTGATTGACTTGGCATACCTATTCATGTACCAATTAAAAAATAGTATGCTATGAACAACAGTAACACGTTTGGAATTGCTTTTTATCTAAAAAAGCAAAATGCGAAAAATGAGCAAGCTCCAATTTATGCTCGTATCACCTATCAAAGGAGAAGTGTCGTAATTTCTACAAAGAAATCGATTCCTATTTCACACTGGAATGAATTGAAAGGAGTGATTAAAGGTAGATCGGATGAGGCTAGAATGGTTCAAAAATATCTTGAAAGATTTAAGAGTAAAATTATTCAAATCTTTGAAGAGCTACTTTTGAGAAATGAGATTCTAAGTGCAGAAAAAATAAAAAGTCACTTTTTAGGTAATGAAAAGTCAGATTATTTTCTCCTGGAAACCATCGATTTTCACAACGAAAATATGCAACATTCGCTCGCTTGGGGAACCTTGAAAAATTATTTTACTACCAGACAGTACATGGAAAAATACATCAAAAAGGTCTATAAACGGTCAGACATTTACTTGACGGAGTTGGATTACAAGTTCATAACCGGTTTTGAACGATTTATGAAGCAATCCGTTCCACTAAAACCGCATCAGGCTTGCAACCAGAATACCATAATGAAGCATATCGAACGAACGAGAAAAGTGATTAACATGGCCATAAAGTACGAATGGTTAGACAAAGATCCGTTTATTGCATTTAAACCAT